>JBHLNR010000212.1:0-5811 GCA_048941385.1 Promethearchaeota archaeon | reverse complement strand
GAAAAAACTCATCTACAGGATTTAATCCAACAGCTATTAAGATAGTATCACAAAAATATGTTTTTTCAGTTCCTGGTATGAGATTAAAATCATTATCTATTTGGGCAATTGTAATAGATTCAACTTTATTTATACCATTTGCAGAAATAATTGTATGATTTGTATAGATGGGGACACCTAATCTTCTTAATTTATCTTCATGTACTTTATATCCTCCACATTGAGGCATAGCCTCGATCAACCCTACAACCTCGATCCCTGCTTGAATAGCATGATATCCTGCTATTAGTCCGACATTTCCTCCCCCTACAATAAATATCTTCTCCGCTACTTTAACTAAGTCACGATTTACGAGAGTCTGGAATGCTCCAGCTCCATACACTCCAGGTAATGTGTTTCCCGGGAAAACAAGCATTTTCTCTCTTGCACCAGTGGCAATTAAAAGATAATTTGGTTTCACTAGTACATATTCCTCATTATCCTTGAGAATACCAACAAAGCCATCACTAAAAACGGCTAGACATACACTATTAAGCCAGATTTCGATATTTGGTAACTCTTGAATTGATTGTCCAAGGATTTCTGCTATCTCAATACCTCTTTTTCCAGCATAAACATCTTTCTGAGAGCCAAAAAATTTGTGAGTTTGTAATACTAACTTTCCGCCAAGTATATTCTTATCATCAACTACTAATATATCACGTTCATTATCTCCTAAGACTTTTGCTGCTGAGAGACCCGCTGGTCCAGCACCTATTATAAGAACTTCAACATTTTTAATATCTGAATCGCCCACACTTACAGGATCATCTTCTCCGGGGAGTTCAGGTAATCCATTACAACTATTTATAATCATATTTTCCTTAAGTGTAGTCATACAAGCTTTAACAGGTATACCATTCGCAATTACAATACATTGAGAGCATTGACCATTGGCACAAAAAATACCTTGGGGACTTGAATCTTTAACATGATGACCAAAAATTTGAATTTTATTTAAGAAAAGAGCAGAAGATATAACCATTCCCTTAAATCCAGTTAAAATTTTTTCATTAAAAACAAAATTGATTTTTTCTCTTTCTGGAATATCTAAAATTGGATGATTCTTTATATCTTCCATTTAAACCTTTCTTATTCGTTTATAAATTTATGATTTTTTGTGATATTTATAGCTTCTTATTAAAAAGCTGTTGTGAAATTGATAATGCACAATGCTTTCCACACATTGAGCATACTTTTTCGTTTATAGGATGCTTTTTTTGAGGTTCTGATGGATCAACACTGAATTCAAATTGTTTCTCCCAATTTCTTTGATAACGATGATACGAAAGATTTAAATCGTTTTTAAATAAGTGATTTAACCCAAATTTAAAAGAATCACCAATGTGAGCAGCAATACGACATGCAATTAAACCTTGCTTGATATCGTCAACAGTAGGTAAAGAAAGGTGTTCTGCAGGAGTTATTGCACATAAATAATCTGCCCCAAATACCGCAGCGAACGCACCTCCTATAGCTGCTACAATATGATCATAACCAGGGGCAAAATCTGTTGGAAGTGGTCCTGCAACGAATAATGGTCTATTTTTAGCTATTTTTTTGTAAAATTTTGTATATTTTATCAAATCCTTAGCCAATACATGTCCTCCTAAGCTTTCTATAATTACTTGTACACCCTTTTTGTTTGCTCTTTCTGCGAGTCTAGAATTGAGTTTAATTTCAGAAAGTTGAAACTCATCAATAACATCATGAATACATCCACTTCTCATAGCATTTCCCAAATTTAATACTACATCATATTTGTAAAGTAATTCTAGTAGAAGATCAAAATTTTGTAAGAAAGGGTTTTCCTTTTCGTTTTCTACCATATATGCAGCAGTATAGGAACCTCCCTTTGAGACCATTCCCATAATTCTTTTTCCTTTCATTTTCAATAAATCTTGGAGAGTAAATCCTGAGTGAATAACTACTGAGCTTACACCCTCTTTTAATTGAGCTTCGATAGTTTTGAAGATCTTATCATCTGAAATATCTTTAATCGAATTTGATTGGACTAAAGTTTGATAAATTGGGACAGTGGTTATTGGAACTTTTGAATTTTCCATAATTTTCTTTCTTATTTCACTGATATCACCCCCCATTGATAAATCTGAGATAGTATCTGCTCCAAACTTTTCGGCAACCTTGACTTTCTTTAGTTCATCTTCCACATTTACTAATGATGTAGAGGTTCCAATATTCACATTGATTTTTGTCCTAAAAGGAAAACCTACACCAACAGGATTATTATTTTCTCTCTGAATAACTACAGCAGAACCATTTGATAATGCCTTAAAAACTGTTTTAATATCAACTTCTTCTTCTTGAGCAATCCATTTTAGGTTATCAGTAATGTTTTTCTCTAAAGCATCCTCTAAAATCGTCATAATAGAATCGATTACTTTTCATTAAATGATAATTGGTAAAAACAAGCTAAACATTAAATTTTAACTACAATAAATAAAAATTAAATAGTTAATGATTTTAGGAATTATTGATATTTTTTTATATAATTAATAATTTCTGGTAAGTCAATTCCAAGTTCCTTAACTTTTTTGATTGTTGGGCAGCCGTTTTTACTCCAACCACGTTCTTTATATACTGCATCTTGAAGCTTTAGATATTGCTTTTCTCTATATTCTCGTAAAAGAGCTAATTTCTCTTCTGTTGTTTTTGAATTGATATCATATCCTAATCCTTTTAATTGATCATCATATCTTTCAGCACGGCTTTCATATTCTAAAGGTAAAACAGGACCCATAGCCCTGTAAGGAAAGTTACTATCATGTTCTCTTAATCCTTTTCCTTGTCGAATGTTAAAAATTCTCTGAAAATTATAAACTACTTCCGACATCTTTATAATATCATCTGGAGTGGACTTTCTTCCTGTTACAGCTGAGAAATATTGAGCATACCAGGCAACATGATCAGGAACTTTTGCTCTTACTAACTCCCCTGTCTCTGGATTGTTAATTGGATAATCCGCTTGAGATTTAGGTTGGATATCATTCCAAGGGAGTTTACAAAGTCCACAGAGCCCAAACCAAGTTCGCCATAATGGAAACCATCGTAATGCTTTAGCTTTATCCTCGAAAGTAGGAAGGGAATTCCTTATTACATCTTCAAAAATTAACCAAGCCTCATCGTGTTGAGGACCTTTATTCGTAAATCCATATCCTCCTTGTTGAGCTAAAGATTCTTTAGTTACATATTCAGAAAACTCTAAACCTTTATGCTCCATTCCAATATCATGTAATAATTTTGGATCTGCTCCATATTCCTTCGAAAAATTTTTTTTCATTTCTTTTATACCTTGCCCAACTATTATACCAAAGCCTTTTCCTTCAGCAATCTGATGAATTAATTCCATAGCAGCTTCAGCATTTCCAAAGTTAAGCTCTAAACCTCCTGTAGTTTTTTTATTTAAGATACCTAACTCATAGCATTCCATTACAAAAGCAATTCCAGTCCCTACGCTTATAGTATCCAGACCATAAGTATCACAATAAAAATTAACCTCTAATACCCATTTCGGATCCCATACACCCCAATTTGATCCACATCCTGCAATAGTTTCATACTCAGGACCATCTACAATGACTTTTTGCCCCCTAAAAGGACCAGTCATAACTTCATAATTTTCAGAGTAATGTGAGCAACTTACTGTGCAACCAATCCAGCAACCATCTGCTCCTTCCTTCCCAGAATAGATTTCCCTCATTCTTTCTCTGTTATAAGGAATATCTTTTCCACTTATTTCTTTATGCATGCCAAAACGAAAATTTTCAGTAGGCAATAAATCTGTCACATTCATGATATCTGGTAGATGACCTGTACCTACTCTTCTCATTTCATTTTGAATAGGATCAAGCTCTATGATTTCTTGGCTATGAGCTTTGCCGATTTCTTTTGCAGCATCTAAATCATAAGGATTATTTGAATTTATAGTTATTTTAGGGGAACGACATACTATAGCTTTAATCATTTTATCTGCAAAAACACTACCGATTCCCCCTCTTCCAGCTTGTTTAGAAGATGCCCAATTTCTACCTCGAACAAACCAAGAAAAATTTAGCATTCCCCATTTAGAATTTTTTGCAGCGGGACCTGTGCTAACAATGGAAATCTGTTGTTTCTCATTTTTTTCTTGAGCATACTTCTCAGTGAGTTGTTGAGTAAGCTCATGAGAATATTTTGAAAGGTTTTCTTCTTTCTTTACAGGTTCAATCTTAACAACGCCCTCAACGCCATCTATATAAATTATAACTTCTTCTTGGGCCTTTCCTTGAATTTCTAATGCATCGAATCCTGAAAATTTTAAGTAAGGACCAAAATAGCCACCAACATTTGAGTCAACAATAATGCTCGTGAGTGGCGATATTGTGGTAACAATCGATTTCCCTGAACCTGGATAGAATATACTTCCTCCTAATGGACCAGAAGATATGCAAATCTCATTTTCAGGATCATCCCATTTTATTATCCTCTCTTTTGGAAGTGAGTTCCACATAAGCCATAAATCAAAGCCTTTCCCTCCAATGAATTTTTCCTTCATTTCATCAGTAACAGGTTTTATAGAAATTTCGAGTTTAGAAAGATCTATGTATAAAGTTCTATTAGTATAACCCCTCTGAACACTGTGGATTTCATATTTTTTTTCTACTATGCTCATAGAATTTCACTCTATTTGGTTCTGATCAATAAGTTCAAAACATAACTTCAGCTTATGGATGTTTTAATATGACTTTAGAATTAAATATTATTCTAATAAAAAAGGGCAATAGTTCCCAGTTGTATTAATATTGGACTAGATAATTTTTATAAATAATACAGCCTATTCAAATCACATGCCTGCTTTAGCTCATATTGGAATAGGTTTAGCAGCTAAGCGACTGTTTCCTAAAATACCCCTTTGGGCTTTATTGATTAGTACTATGGCTATTGATCTCTTAGTTGGTCCCTTCTTTTTTGCTACGTGGATTACACATGGGCTCTTTATGTCAGTTATTTGGTCGATTTTTGCTATTGTAATAACCATACTCGTTAAAATGCGTCTAAATTCAAAGAATGAACAAGATAAAGGAAGCAATTCTTCAAATTGGAATAGAGAAGTCTTATATCCTAGTTTGAGCATAGGATTACTTGTTTTTAGTCATTGGGTTTTGGACTTCATTGGTTGGCCAATGAATGTTATAGATCCTAATGCTACAGGAGTACCAATTCTCTTTGATGATACAATAACTATAGGATTGGGTGTGTATAGGACTTGGGTCGGTGCTTTATTAATGGATATTGGAGTATTCGTTGCGGGACTTATAATTTATCTTCATTATATAAAAAAAGTGAAAAAATGAAAATCTTCAAGATAAAATTAAAAATCAAAATCCTATTTTTTTAAAAAT
Source organism: Promethearchaeota archaeon (assembly GCA_048941385.1). Classification (GTDB taxonomy): domain Archaea; phylum Asgardarchaeota; class Lokiarchaeia; order Sigyniarchaeales; family SOKP01; genus Loki-b32. Next base: position 370 of record JBHLNR010000212.1, on the reverse strand, counting down.
TGGTCTATAAATTTGTCGAGTATATCCTCAATAGAAGGACTACCAATTGACTCGATGTCATAAGAAACTTTTATAATTGGTTTATTTACTTTAATTAATTTAGTTAAATCTATAGGGCTACCATTGAGGATAATATCTGCTTTCACATTATTAAGTGTTTTTTCTAAGTCTTCAATTTGTTGATCGGTATAGCCCATGGCAGGCACAATTTGAGTTATTTGAGGAAAATCTTCGAAAACATCTTTCATTGATCCGACTAGAAATTTTCTTGGATCTACAATTTTTGCTTCTGCATTTTTAGCCGCGACATATGCTGCTCCTATTGACATCCCTCCATGAGTTAAAGTAGGGCCATCTTCTACAACTACAA
>JBHLNR010000036.1:0-25323 GCA_048941385.1 Promethearchaeota archaeon | reverse complement strand
AATCTTATTATTCTAAATATCAAATAGGAATAATATAGAGTATAATACTCAAGTTTGGAAATTTTTCCTGTTTATAAAATAATAATATTTAATATATTTAAATAATTATTAATTAAATATAATTAAGAAATATTAGTGAAAAAAAAATGTCTAATGAAGAAGAATATAAGGTAGATTATACTACGGTTTCAATTCCTAAACCACTTGCTGAGAAGATAAAGGAGCGAATGAAGGGAACTGGTTTTTCCTCTGTATCTAGCTATGTAACCTATGTTCTTAGACAAGTATTATCTTCTATTGAATCAGAAGAACGCTCGAAGCAAGCTTTTACAAAAGAAGAAGAAGAAAAAGTAAAACAAAGACTACGAGATTTAGGATATATTGATTAAGAATTAAAATAATTAGTAGAGTATTAAAATTAAAATAGGTTGGATAATAGATGATAAAACCACATGGTGGAAGTTTGGTAAATAAGGAATTACCTAAATTTGAAAAGGAGAGGATTGTGGGAGAGATTGATGAGTTTTATAAAATCAGAGTGAGACCTGAATCATTAAAAGTAATAAAAAATATCTCTTTTGGAGTTTTTAGCCCATTAGAGGGATTTATGAATGAAAATGATTACCACTACGTACTAGATACCATGTATTTAGAGAATGATCTTGCATGGCCTTTCCCAATTACTTTAGATATTTCTGTTGAAGAGATAAGGAATATAAAACCTGATGATCAAATAATTCTTACAGATAATAATGATAACCCAATAGCTCTCATGAATGTACAAACGATTTATAGCTATGATAAAAAAGATTATGCGGAAAAAACGTATGGAACATTAGATCAAAGTCATCCTGGGGTAAAAAATGTCTATAATTACAAAGAAAAACTACTTGGAGGTGAGATTTTTTTAATTTATGAACCTCAAGCAATTTTTCCAGATCTTGATTTAAAACCGGTTGAAACAAGGGTTTTATTTAAAGAGAAAGGTTGGGATAGAGTAGTTGCGTTTCAAACAAGGAATCCACCTCATTTAGGTCACGAGTACGTTCAAAAAGCAGGATTAACGTATGTTGATGGCCTTTTTATAAACCCTGTTATCGGAAAAAAGAAAGTTGGAGATTTCTTAGATGAAGTAATAATTGAATCATATAAAGCATTAATAAAAGAATATTATCCTAAGAATAGAGTTGTTTTAAGCACTTTCGAAACAGAAATGAGATATGCAGGTCCTAAAGAAGCCATATTCCATGCAATTACAAGAAAAAATTTTGGATGCGATCATATTATTATTGGTAGAGATCACGCAGGAGTAGGTGATCATTATGGACCATATGATGCTCATTATATTTTTGATAACTTTCCAGATTTAGGTATTGAACCAATCAAGTTTAGATCCTTCTCAAAATGTAATAAATGTAATGCTGTTGTTAATGATAAAATTTGCCCACATCCCCCTGAACAGCAAAATTATTTTGCTGGTAGAGAAATAAGAGCTGCATTACAGGCAGGAAAACCCCCTAGCACAGAAGTAATGCGTCCTGAAGTAGCAGAAGTCATTTTAAAATATAAAAATCCATTTGTATGAAAAATTTTTGTATTACGTGAAAGTATTGATTCAAAATTAAAAAAGAGAAAATTATGGCAAAATCAAGTAAAAAAATAGTTATTATTGGATTGGATTGTGCAACTCCAAAAACTTTATTCCAAGATTTTAAGGAAACTTGCCCGAATATAAAGAAATTGATGGAATTAGGAGTTTACGGAAAACTTAGAACATGTGATCCACCAATTACAATCCCTGCTTGGATGGTAATGTCAACTGGGAAAAAAGCAGGTACTTTGGGATTATATGGTTTTAGACATAGAAAAGAAAATTCTTATGATGAGTTCTGGATTGCGACTTCCTATAATATAAAAGATAAAAAAGTTTGGGATATAATTGCGGAGAGAGGTTTAAGATCTTGTGTTTTAGGATTACCTCCAACATACCCAGTACAACCAATTAATGGCTGTCTTGTGTCTGGTTTTATAACTCCAGATAACAAAACAGAATTTACATACCCACCAGATTTAAAAGAAGAAATTCAAAAAAATATTGGTAATTATATTTTTGATGTAGATTTCAGAATTGAAAATAAAGATAATCTATTAAATGAAATCTATGATATGACAAAAATTCATTTTAAAACTGTGAAATTCTTAATGCAAAACAAAGAATGGGATTATTTTAAATTCGTAATCATTGGTTTAGATAGAATTCACCATGCATTTTGGAAATTCTATGACAAAGAACACCCAAAATATGAAGAAGGTAATAAATTTAAAGATGTGGTTAAGGAATATTATTCTTACTTAGATAAGGAAATAGGGGAAATATTGGATCTGTTAGATGAAGATACAGTGGTTATGATAGTATCTGATCATGGAGCAAAAGCTATGAAAGGTTTAATTTGTGTTAATATGGCATTAGAAGAATTAGGGTTTCTAAAATTTAAAACAAAGCCAGAGCCAAGAACAAGGATTGGAGAAGCTGATATTGATTGGAATAATTCTTATGCTTGGGGTTGGGGCGGATATTATGCTAGAATTTTTGTGAATTTAGAAGGAAGAGAACCTAATGGTATAGTTAAAAAACAGGATTATGAAAGTATGCGCGAAAATATTGCAAATAAGTTGAAAACTATTAAAGATAATAAAGGTAATATAATGAATACTAAAGTTTATAAGCCAGAAGAACTATTTGAAATTGTTCGTGGAGACATTCCCGATTTAATGGTGTATTTTGACAATTTAAACTGGAGATCAGCAGGGACAGTGGGATATGACTCAATGTATTTAAAAGAAAATGATACAGGTCCCGATGATGCCGTTCATGATTATTTTGGGGTATTCATACTTTATGATCCAAAAAGAAAAATTGGAAAAGACATAGGAACAAGAAATATTCTTGATATTGCTCCTACATCCCTAAAAATATTAGGATGCAAAGTACCGAAGGATATGGAAGGAAATATTATAAATTTTTAGAATTAATAGGTGAATAAGATAGAACATAAAGGTTTTACGTTATGGTTTACAGGGCTCCCATGTTCAGGGAAAACAGTTTTAGCAGATGCAGTTGCGGAAGATTTAAGAAAAAGAGGAATGAAAGTTGAAAGACTTGACGGTGATATAGTTAGAAAGAGTTTAACAAGAGATCTAGGCTTTACAGAAGAAGATCGAAATATGAACATTGAAAGAGTCACATTTGTGGCGAAGTTATTAACTCGAAATGGAGTTGTGGTACTTGCTTCATTTGTATCTCCATACAATAAAATTAGAGATTATTCGAGGAATGAAATTGGTGATTATTTACTTGTATATGTAAAGTGTTCTCTTGAGGAATGCGAAGCAAGAGATGTAAAAGGTATGTACGCAAAAGCTAGGACAGGAGAAATAAAAAATTTTACTGGCATCGATCATCCTTTTGAAGAGCCCGATAATTTTGATATACTTGTTGAAACGGATAAGCAACCTCTTGAAGAAAGTAAAAATATTGTACTAAAAGCATTACTTGATAAAGGATATCTACCAAATTAATGGTGTTGAGTAATATTGAGGAACCCTTTAGGTTCATAAATATGATTTTTTTATGGAATTCAACTAATTTTTAAGTTTTCATTATATTTCTCACAATACCAATTAATATAATCTCTTAAACCATCTTCTTGAGTATATTTTGGTTGAAATTTAAGTAATTTATTAGCTTTAGTTATATCAGCATAGCTGTGTATGATATCCCCTGGTCTTGGATCTGCATAAGTTATTTTTAAATCTTCCTTATTAGTAATTTTAAGCATTAATCTGGCTAAATCTTTTAATTTAATGGGAGACCCTGACCCTAAATTTATTATTTCTCCAGAGATATCATGTTCAGCAGCTAAGAGATTTGCACGTACCACATCCTTAACATAAGTAAAATCTCTTGACTGTTCTCCATCACCAAAAATTATTAAGTCTTTATTGGCTAAAATTCGTCCTAACCAAATTGCAATTACACCACTATATGGGGAATCTTGCTGTCTTGGGCCAAAAACATTGAAATAACGTAAAGAAACCGTTTTCAATCCATAAATTTTATGAAACGCTTCCATATAAGCTTCACAAGCTAACTTTGATACCCCATAGGGAGAAATTGGTACTCTTGGCATATCTTCTTTCTTTGGTAAAGTCAGTGTATCACCGTATACAGAAGAACTTGAAGCATAGATGATTTTATTTACATCTCTCTTCCTTGCGGCATTTAATACGTTTAATGTACCATTCACATTAACGTCATTGCAAGATTCTGGCATTAATATTGATTGTGGAACGCTAGTAAAGGCTGCTTGATGATATACTATATCAATATCTTTGAATACTTCTAGTAATAAACTTAAATCTCGAATATCTCCTTTTATAAATTGGAAAGAGCTACTCCCTAAAATTTCTTCAAAATTCTCAATTCGTCCATTATATAAATTGTCAATACCAAATACACTCGCTCCTAATTTAATTAACTCATAGGTTAAATTACTTCCAATAAAACCAGCAGCACCGGTAACTAAAACTCGCTTTCCTTCAAAATTCATTATATTAATTAAATAAAGCAAATTTATTAGGTTTTTCTTGATAATATGGATATAATAACATCTGATTTTTGAATTCAGTTTTTATCGAAAATACCAAATTCCTTATCTTAAATAAAACCTTATAAACAATTTAAACACATAGATTTGATATATTTAATTATTCTATAAGATAATTGCAAAAAAACCTTGTTGATGTAATCAAATTACTAAAAATTAATGAACAAATATGAAAAAAATACTAATTACAGGGATTAATGGATTTATCGGTTCTCATCTAGTTGATCTCTGTATAACAAAAGAAGTTATAATATATGGTATTGAAAGACCAGGTCAAGTCTATAGAAACTTATCACATTATCTGGAGGGTAAGGTATCATTTAAGGAGGAAGATAAATTGGAATTCTCTGGAGAATACATCATGATACCTACCGATAATGATAAGTTAATTCTTTTAGAATGTGATATAAAAAATGCTAAATTATTAGACAAAATAATAACAAAGATAAATCCAGATATTGTTTTTCATTTGGCAGCACAACCAAATATAATACCTTCCTGGGAAGATCCTGTTCATACAATCAAAATTAATGTGATTGGAACAATAAATATTTTTGAACCCATCAAAAAAAATAATATAAAGGTTAGGGTTGTAACTGCTTGTACAGCAGCGGAATATGGCTTAAGCGTTCAACTTAACCGCCCATTAAAGGAAAATGATCCACTCATGGCGGTTCATCCATATGGTATTAGCAAGATTGCTGCTGAGCTACTAGCTCGTCAATATTATATAAACTATGGAATAGATATTATTAACCTAAGGTTTTTTAATCAGACAGGAATTCGAAAGATCAATGATGCCCCTTCAGATTTTGCACGAAAAATTGCGAAAATTGAATTGGGACAGAGTGAACCAATTATTCAAGTCGGTAATTTGAATTCCTATCGAGATTTCACAGATATTAAGGATTCAATAAAGGCAATTTGGCTTGCTGGTTTAAAGGGAACCCCTGGAGAAACATATAATGTATGTTCGAATAAAAAAATTCAAATTCGCTATCTATTAGATACAATATTAAAGTTTACAAAAAAAACTATAAAAGTACAGGAGAAATCTATTCAAAAATTAAGGAAAATTGATGAGGATATGATCATTGGTGATAATTCGAAAATAAAAAGAGAATTAGGGTGGGAACCATCTATACCAATCGAAACCACACTTAAGGAAATGTATAATTACTGGTTAGAATACTTTAGGAAAAACAACTTAAATTAAGTTAGAATTCAAAATTAATATTCGTCATTAGATAAAATAAAATTATTAAAAAAAATTAAAATTTTTTATGTATTTGTTAAATTTTTACATTCTTCTTGATAGAATAAGAAATATTACGCCTAATGCGGCTAAAGCTCCGCCTCCTGCACCTAAACTTAGAGCCAATGTTTGACCTAAATCGTATGGTTCCATTGGTAAGTTCTTATCGTCTTTAGCTAGCTTATTAACGGTTACATCCCTAAATTGTGGTAGCCATTGTAAAATCAAATCCATTTGAGCACTAGTTAAGCCATGATTCTGCACTTGTAACCATGTATACACTGTATTTCCTTTTTCCGCTTTATACCAATTATTAATTCCTGTAACAGAAACTAACGAAGCATCACTAGTTTCATCCCAAAGAGCTAAAACTTGCACATCTAATAGGGCTGTTGAATACATTAACCCGATTTCAAAGTATGGTGGACCATATATAGGTGGAGTACGCCTGCTTAAAAATCCATCAGGAAGTATAACATCACCATTAATAGTTCCATGCGCCCATTGTTCATAGAAAGCCGTAGTTGCAATTTCAGTTAACGTCTGTCCATATTCAATTTCAATAAGTTGAGCAGCTCGACCAGTTGCTGGATCAACGCCAACAAAAGCCCCTAGCCAAGTTAATAGAGCGAAAAGTTCACCAGTACTAATACCGAAATCTCCTATTATAGCGGTTTGGGCAGTTGTATCACCCTGCATAGCAGGTAACCACTTATTTTGGAAGCCATCGCCATCAATGAAAGTATTGCTTCCTGATTCATTCCAGAGAGCTATACATTCTGCTATTGAAAGACCACTTGCAGTTGGCAAACCAGCTTCGAAATAGGGTGCTCCTGCTAATGAGGCATCAATTTCGCCAAGAAAACCATTCGGGAGAATAGTTTTACCTAAAATCGTACCATTAGCCCATTGCTCAAAGAATGCAAAAGTTGCAATTTGAGTTAACGTCTGTCCATATTCATATTCAAGCACGTCAGCAGCTCGACCAGTTATGGGATTAATGCCAATGAATGCCCCTAACCAAGTTAATAGAATTGTAAGTTCGCCAGCACTAATTCCGAAATCTACTATTATGGCAGTTTGGGCGGCTATATCACCCTGCATAGCAGGTAACCACGTATTTTGGAAGCTATCGCCATCAATGAAAGTATTGCTTCCTGATTCATTCCAGAGAGCTATACATTCTGCTATTGAAAGATTACTTGCAATTGGCAAACCAACTTCGAAATAGGGCGCTCCTGCCAATGAGGCATCAAGTTCACCAAGAAATCCATTAGGGAGAACAATTTCACCAAAAATCGTACCATTAGCCCATTGCTCATAAAATGCTGATGTTGCTATTTGATTCATAGTTAGACTTGTTTCAGCTTCAACTAATACTGGAGTTAGGGTATTTATAAAATTGTCTAACCAACCAAATAAAATGGTAAGTTGAGCCGGAGATAAACTAAAGGTCGTTATCAATAGCGTTTGAAGAGTTGTATTTCCCATGGCAGCAGCAATCCAAGTCATTATTCCTGTATCATTTACAAATGTTTGAGGAATTGTATCATTCCAGAGATCAATACATATTGGTAAGGTAATATTAGTAGGTATTGGGATACCTGCTTCTGCACCGTAAGTTCCAGAAGGAACATCATCTACTAAAAGACTGAGATCTATAGCTCCGGGAAGAGATGTACCGTTTGCCCATTGATTATAGAAAAATGGTGGAGCAAGAAGTTCTGGAGTTGTGCCTAAAAATCCAGGAACAATTATGGGGAACATATACGTTGATAAGTACCCTGCCATTACACTAAGTTGGGTCCAAGTAACGTTATAATAACCCTGCATTGAAGCATTTACAAGTGGATTCCCTGTTTGGGTAAAGACTTCAAGGAAAGTTAGAATCCCCAATCCTAATTCTAGATCAGTAAGTAAACCAGGAATATCTGCGATACTTGGCATTGACACACCTGTATACATTAAGGTATTTTGTGCAAAAGCAGTATAAGTCAGGTTTCCAAAACCAGCCCATTCCGAAATTCCCTCTATTGGAGACAATCCTCCAAGTGTTGTTGCATTCCAAACGGGATCATTGAAGAAATATTCCAAGGTTAGAGCAAGTGATCCACCAAAACCGGGCAAAGCTGAAGTTATAGTCCCGTTTATTATCGATGCGGAGGTAGCACCTCTAATCAAATCAGGCAATTTTGCCAATGCTTCAGTTTTAAGACCCCTTAGAACTTCTGGGGTAGCTTGGAGTGCTAGCATCGGTTCTAGAGCAGTAATTGCTTCATCTTTAATTCCAGCAAGGATATCTGGAGTACCTAAAACGGGAATTTGTCCCAGTAAAGTTGGAATTGCCTCGTCTTTAACTCCCGCAAGGATATCTGGGGTACCTAAAACGGGAATTTGTCCCATTAAAGATGGAATTGCATCGTCTTTAATTCCTAGCATAGCTTCGGGAACTCCATCAGAGACAAGATCTCGTAAATAATCGTTTGTTACAAGCCCTGTTGGTATTAATCCGCCACCGACGGCTAATAATACAATTGCAGTTATTAATTTAGATTTACTTGACATAATATATACTTTAACATTTCTTTATTTAAATGTTTTTATAAATAATTAAGTGAGTATTTTATATTCGTATTCTTTATCATATTTGAATTTTAGTTTGATGATCTTGTCAAGTAGTCTATAGAACTGATGAATTTGGTAAATTTCTTATAATTTAATCTTTTTGACGATTTAATATTAAAAAGGATGATTGGAGAAAATAAAAAAATCTATGTTAAATTTTATTGAAATTAAAAGTTATTTTCTTGATATCATCTAAATTTAATTTTGTATTGCAGTAAGGGCAAAAATTATCTATACTTTTTTTAAGTTTGTTGATTATATTTTCTTTTAATGAAGCAGAACAAATACTATTAGAGCAAAGATTTAATTCCCCGAAGACTTTCTCTTTTTCTTTTGCTAAATCCCTATCAACAATCTTAAGGTTTTGAGCAGTCACCTTATCAGAAATGGCACTTTGATTATTATTAATGTAATTCTTTAGATATTCTTCATTCGTTCCAATTGACAATCTAATCTTTTCTCCTACCTTGAAATTATTCTTTTTACGAGAAAATTGAATATTTCTAATTAAATCATTTACAACCCGTTCAGCTAGCAAATTATCATCAAGGCTGGTATCTAAATAGATATTGCAATATTTGGATTCAGCTTTCACTAGTGTTTCATCAGTTTTCACGGAATCCTTTATTTCTAACGCTTTAACATTTCCAATTTGTTTAATAATATCTGGAAAAGTCAGTTTAGGCATTCCATCTTTTGGTTCAATAATTATTCTTTTATTTGGCCATCTGAGTCTTATTTTATTTTCTTCTTTTAATGCGCGAACCAGTTCAATCAAGTCTTTGGTAAATAGCATTTGATCTTCTAATTCCAAATTTATATTGTTTTCTTTGGCTTTTGGCCAATCTTGTAAATGAACACTCTCAGTTTCTTTTAGCTCCATTGATTTCATATAAGGTTTGAACATTTTGAGATAGATTTCTTCAGTTAACATCGGATTAATTGGAGCTAAGAGTAAAATTACTTTTAGCAAAACATCATATAAAACAGCCATAATTGTGAATTTATCAGGGCTATCAGAATAAATATCCAACTTTTCTCTGTTTAGCATAATATACCATCGACTAATATCATTGATAATGAATTCCCTTAACTCAGTTGTTATCCAAGGGAGCTTATAATCATCTGATAACTTAGTGACTCTTTTAATCGTGGAATTTAATCTTGATATAATCCACTTATCTAATAAACTCAAAAGATTTATATCAATTTTGTTCTTGGAGGGATCGAATTTAGCTAAGCTTATTTTTTCACTTGCATAGACAAATACATTCCAAATTGTATTAATTACCTTATATGAATCTGCATATTCTTTTGTATTGAAGTTAAAATCACGACCTGGTTGGGTGACTCCTATAGAATAAAGTCGAAATGTCTCAATTCCTTTTATTTTTGAGTAAGATTTATTTTTTTCTAACTCATCTAAGGAACCTTCAATTAGATGCTCCGGAAAGATCTGGGTTCCTTTTGATTTACTCATTTTTTGTTTATTTCTTAATGTCCAACCATGCATGTAGCAAGCATCATAGTTTTTCCGTCTAGAGGATACCATAGCACTACATAACAAAGTATTAAACCAACCTCTAATTTGATCTTTCCCCTCAAGGATGAAATCAGCAGGAACCCAAGTATCATAATGACTTTTACCATCATAAACTTCCTGTGCTGCCCACATTACTGATCCAGAGTCCAACCAAACATCTAAAATATCTGGTATTCTTCTTTTTATACCTTTATTACACTTTTTGCATTTCCAAGTGACTTGATCAATCCATGGACGATGCAAATCTTCAGGGACTTCTCCAGAAAATTCTTTTAACTCTTTAGAGGACCCAATTACTGTAATATCACTACAGTTTTCGTTATCACATGTCCACACACTAAGAGGAATGCCCCAAAATCGCTGTCGAGAAATACACCAATCCTTCAAAGTACTTAACCAACTTTTGAACCACCTATTTCCCGCCCAATCTGGAATCCAATATATTTCACTATTCTCTTTCAATAAATCTGGTACAAGGCTTTCTGTTTTGAAAAACCATTGATTTGTGGCTCTATATACTAATTTTGAATCACATCTCCAACAATGAGCATATTCGTGCTCAATTTCATTTGTAAAAATAAGTGTATCCTTTTTCTTCAATAACTCCAATATTTCTTTATTAGCATCGAATACAAATTTACCTTCATAAATTCCAGCTTCTTTTGTATACACACCTCTTATATCCACGGGGTTGAATACAGGAATATTGTTAGCTACTCCTACTTCAAAATCTTCGGGACCATGACCGGGAGCAGTATGAACTAATCCTACACCTTCAGAAGCAGAAACATATTCAGCAGATAAAATTATTGTGTGAACTTTCTTATTTTCTTTTTCCAATTCTGCCTGAAATGGCACTTCTTCATGCAAAGGATGAATATACCTCATCCCCTCCAAATCTTCTCCAATATAATTCTCTACAATTTTGTACTTATACCCTAATTCTCCTGAAATTAGATGTACTAAGGATGCTTTGGACAGAATCCAATATTCATCTAAATCTTCAATATGCACTTTTGCATATTCTGCGATGGGATTTGCCATTATAGCTTCATTAGCAACTAACGTCCATGGAGTTGTTGTCCAAATTATAAAGTAAGTATCTTCAATATCAGCTGATTTAATTTTAAGGAAAAGACTAGTGTCTATTATGTTTTTATATTCATGTTCATGTTTGGCAAGAGCAGTTGCGCACCGAGGACAACAATTTAGGGGTCTATAAAATTGGTAAAGTAACTTATTTTCCCATGCTTTTTTCAAAGTCCACCAAATTCCCTCAATATAACTGTTTTTAAATGTGATGTATGGGTTTTCCCAATCCCAAAACAAACATCCTAATCGTTTGAATTGATCATTCATGATTTTTAAATTCTTTTGAGCATAATCTTTACAGTTTATAATGAACTTATCAACACCATACTCAAGAATTTGTTGTTTATTTTCTATCCCCAACTCTTTTTCCATTTGTACTTCTATTGGCAATCCGTGAGTATCATAGCCAGGAGTATCTGTAACCTTATATCCCCTCATTCTTTTATATTTTATAAGATAATCTTTGAGGATTTTGTTCCAAGCGGTTCCTAAGTGAATAGAGCCTGTAGTGTAAGGAGGACCATCAATAAATCTCCAAGTTTCTCTTCCCTCTTCATTTTCCCTAATCTTTGAATAAATGTTATTTTCAATCCAAAAATTCAATATTTTTTCTTCTAATTCTGGTAAATTCAGCTTCTTTTCTAATACTTCCACGTAAATCATCTTGTTGTGAATGTGAATGTTTATTATAAGATGCCTAAACTAAAAAATTTAATGTAAACAATATAAATTTGAAGTTAAGGATCAGTTAATTTAAGAAGTACTAAAATAGAATGAATTAAAAGCATTTATTTCATTCTATTATTAAAAATTGAAGCTTTTATCTTAAACAGAATCCGCATTTGCCAAAAGATTGAATTGTTTGTTCCCAACAGTGGTGATGATACGCCCTATTACAATGTGGGCATTCTGTATGACAATTATCTTCACCTGCTATTTTTTTAGTACAACTTGGACATTCTATTTTGTGACAAATAACACATGATACTACAGATACTTCGAAAATTTTCTTCGAAATCAGATTAAATAAATCTACAAGATAACTAAAAGGCGTCCATTCTTTAAAAAAGTCATGAAATGAACCATGCAAATCATTTTTTATTTTTTCATGAGCTTCTATCTCAAATTCATTAATAACTTTAACTTCTGGCATTTTCATAGGATAATCAGAAGGTAAATTTATTTGAAATTCAAATGTGAGATCTTCAGTTTTCATTTTTCCCTGCATTTCAACATGCAGAATTGCTGTGGAGGGGTCATATTTTATATTTTTATAATGATCTTTTAATAGATCCATCTCAAAATTAATTCTAGAATTCTTGTCTACTAGCCAAGATAATTCTCTTATAATTTCTACAACATTTGATTCGTTCTCTACCCAGGTTTTGAAAGATTTTAATTCTGAGAGAGGAATACCAATAATTTGCTGAACTTCAGGTGGTATTTCTATAATAGGGTGTTTAGGATAAGGTTCTAAATCAATATCTATAATATATTCTTTGAAACCATATGTAACTAAATGCACCTTTATTGATGTTAGATTCTCTGAAATCTGATCACATTGATATTCTCCTGAAATATTTTTATATTGAGATTCTATTTCTTTGATGAAATAAAGCTTCTTTTCCAATTCACGTATAATTTCTATAATATGTCCAGGTTTTTTCGAATCCCAATTTTTCAATGATGTTAGTGCCGAATTTGGGTCTTTTATAATGTTTTTTACATCATTTGGTACAGAAATTTTTGGTTTATCTGGATAGTTCGCAAAATCAATTGAAATTATAAAAGTTTTTGTAAGAGTTATAGTAATATACACATTAATATCAGCAGCATTGATACCTCTTTGATCATACGCATATTCTTGTTGGATCAATCCTAGCTCCGTTGTCAACTCTAAGCTTAGATGTTCTTCTTCAACAAAAACATGATTATCGGCTTCTGATGAATTAATTGAAGTTTGTTCATCGAAGAAAGAATTTTCATTAAAATCTGATGGTGTAATATAATCCTCTGGTTGAAATTCTTCAGGGTAAGCGTTCAGATCAGGGGTTATATATTCATCAGGAGATATTGTATCCTGACTTATTTCTTCTTCTGAATCTTGTTTAGGACTATGTAGTGCCTCTTGAATTTTTAGTTTTAGTTCATTAACAATATCAATTACTTTATATTCCGGTGTCCACTGGTTATATTTCTCTAATTGGATTTCTCCTAGTAATTCCTTAATTTCATTGTGATAGATTAAATGAGGGGGTTTCTTTGGAAAGAATTCATCAAATTTTATTTCCAATTCAAATTTTTTTTCTGGTGACTCATGAACATAACCATATAAATGAGAAATATTACCAGAAACCATCCAAAAAGAATATTCTTTAGCAATTCTTTGAGCTTCTTTTAAAATTCTATCTTTATCCAAGTTAATCACATAAATTCTCAGAAAATCTCTATAAGAAACATAGACTTTATTCTTAAAAATATTTACAATCTATTGAAATGAAAAGAATATATGATTTCACAGAAAAATATTTCAGACTAGAGACAAAATTGAATTAGGTTTTTAGATAATAGGTTTTGACTCTATTTCTAAAATCTTCACTTAAAATTTTATGAGTTAATCTCTTAATTTTAGGGAAAATGTAGAATTTTATAAAGAGAAGTACGATTTTTAGCAAGTAGTTTTTAATTTTAATAAATGACTCCCCATGATCTCTTGGATTAACTTTAATTGGAATTTCTTTATATTTATAATAAGGGATTATCTTAAATAGCATTTCTTGTGTCAAAGAATACTCAGATTCAAACTCTATATCTTGTATTAAATTGTAAGATAATGCTCTATACCCATTTGTTGGATCTGCTATTTTCTTACGTAGAAACAATAAATAAAAAGCAGTCATTAATTTTGAACATAATTTCCTATTAATATCCATATCATAATAATAGCGGAATCGATTACCTACAACAAATTCTATTGTATCCTCCATAATTGGTTTTATAAAATCACTAATATATTTAGGATGGTGTTGTCCATCAGCATCAAGTATAATAGCGATTTCATGCATGTTTTCCCTGCAATAATCTAATCCTGTTTTAGTAGCAGCTCCATTTCCTCGATTTCTGGGGTGTTTCAAAAGAATAACTTCAAAATCTCTAACTATTTCACATGTTCTATCAGATGAACCATCGTCCACAACTATTACATTCAATTTGTCTGATATATTTTTTGGGATTTGAGTTAATGTTTTACCAATATTCATTTCTTCATTATATGCTGGAATTATTACCCCAACTTTTAATCCAGGAAATAGGTAATTTACATTACTGGTTTTTTCATTATGTTTTTTTGTGTTATATTCCGGTTTCTCAGAAGGTAAAGTTGATTTCAATATATAAACACCAGAAAAAAGTAATGAAGTGTGTTTCTATTTTTTTTGAAATTTTACAATGAAATTTATGATATTTGTTAAAATATTCCGTAATATAAAAAATAACTTTATTTTAATAATTATATATTTAGGTAATAGTTTTATAAATAATTTACTTCGTTAGGGAGCATCTCAGATTCAACGAGGTGTTCATTCTTTTTATCCTTTTTAATATAATCAAACTTAACTAATTTAATGCTATAAATTTTGATGATCTCATTAAAAAAGTAATTTAAAAATTACATAATTCTTTTTGTTATTTATGGGGAAACTGTTAAAAAAAATTTGCTATGTTAATCCGGGCATTAATATAAGACGACCCATATCATTTTTAATGAATAACTTAAAACAAAAAAGTTATACAATATCTATTCTAACACCAAAGAGAAAATATGATATAAAAAGGGAAAATACAAGGCATTATGATGATTTTAAAGGAATAGATTTAATTACTTACCCCGTATGGACGAAATCGTCCGGTTTTATTTGGCCTATCCCTGTTAATTTAGACTTTTTTAAGAATTGTTGGAGGGTTTTAAAAAACAACGATATAATACATGTTTGGACGCCTTTCTATCCTAATACATTTATGACATGTTTATTAAAACTCTTATTCTTCAAGAGAAAGACTTTAATACTTACAATGGACACTTTTCCAGCATATTCTTTCAAAGTGTCTTCAATTTTTGACATCTTATTTAAAATCTTTTTTAAAACTGTAGGAAAAATCGCATTTTTTGCTTCTAATTACGTAAGTATTTATGGGAGATCTTTTGTTAAATATGCTAAAAAAGCAGGAGTTCCTAAAAGAAAGATAATTATTACGCCTACCGGTATTCATTTTACACCAAAACCTTCTGATAAAAATATCAGGGAAGATTTCAAGATTGATTTGGATCAAAAGATTGTATTATTTGTAGGGCTTCATAATAATAGAAAAGGAATTGATTTGATAATAAAGACTGCAAATTTATTAAAAAGAAGAAAAATCATTTTTCTATTAGTAGGAGATGGTCCCAAACGATTATCATCAATGCAAAAAGTTTCTAAAATGGGATTAAGTAAAAATCTTTTGTTTACGGGAAATAGACTTGATGTTCATAACTTCTATAATCAAGCGGATTTATTTTTTCTCCCAAGTAGAGGAGAAGGGTTAGCAGGAGTCTTAATGGAAGCAATGATTCATCAAGTTCCAATAGTTACAAGTAATATTGCGGGAACAAGAGATCTTGTAAACAATCTAGAGAATGGGTTATTATGTGAGGTGGAGGATTACTTCTGTTATGCAAAATCTATAAAAGAACTATTACAAAATCAAAATATGAGAGAAAAATTTAGAAGAAATGGATTAAATACAATTCAAACTAAATTTTTATGGGATAAAAATATTAAAAATTTTGAATTACTATACAGAAACTTAGAATTCTAATTCAATTAACCATTAGTATTATTTATTGCCTTTTCATTTGAGTTTTTATCAAATTTTCTAACGTAGTTAAAAACTTTTTTTAGGTTAATTGCAGCAAACCCAAAACCTAATGTTATTTGTAATATTAATATCAGCCATATACCAAATAATAGAAAAATTGAAAAGTATAAATATTGGTGAGCAACAGAAAAGCTAAATAATAAGGTAATCGACAAAAATTTACCTTCTTTTGTTGAATGTGCTCCAATATTTTCACGATACAAGTTAGATCTACTCCACACATAAAAAGTAAAGGCTACGGAAGTAATTAGAATTAATAACTTCTCAAATTGGTTTTCTGTAATGAAATAGACTAAGAAATAGGTTAACGAAATTTTCATAAAATCTAGAGTGCCATCAAGATAATGTCCTTTTCTTGAGGTTCGATTAACCCTATTTGCATATTCACCATCGGCATAGTCAATCAGTAAAGCAATTTGTATTGTTATTAAAAAAATAATCTTTGGCAAAAATAAAAATTCACTTAATAGAAAGAATAACAAATATTGAATCCATCCTAAAAAGAATACAATAAATCCTGTTACTGTGATAGCATTAGGATTTATTCTTTTTGTAATTTTGGAAAGCATAAATGATAATCCAATAGCACCAAAACGATATATCCTATTTAAACCATTTTCGACTGGCATGTTGATTCTAAATTTTATTTTGTAATTTTGCGTTAGAACAATTAAAATTGAAGCTGAAGTATTTTTGATAATAATTATTTTCTCTTAAAGATATGTTTTTAGTATAAATTGTCTATTATTAGAAGAATTATTATTCTCCTATTATATAAGAAGAATTAATAATTAATGTAAAATTAAATACTATTATTCTTTTTAATTTAGGAAATATAACTAAAGGTCAAAATGTTAAAAAACAGTAGGATTTTAATAACAGGCGGAGCAGGATTTATTGGAACTCATCTTTTTGAAGCCCTTATACAACAAAATAATTATATTACGATTATTGATAATTTTAATCAATGTTATTATTCTGGGAAAGAAGAGAATTTAGCAAGTGTTACACAAAATTATGACGAATTAAAGGATTATTGTACAATTAAAGGTGATTTATTAGACAAATCACTTTACAGCAAAATTCCAGATGAAGTCGATATTATTTTCCATCTTGCTGCTCATGCTGGAGTACAGTATTCAATGCACAACGCTGAACAAGTCACAAGAAATAATATAGAAGGTTTTGTAAATCTCTTGGAATTTGCAGTGAAGCAAGAGATTAAAAAGCTTGTCTATGCCTCTTCTTCTACTATATACGGAAATCCAATTTATACCCCTGTAGATGAGAATCATCCAAAAAATCCGATATGTCCTTATGGCCTATCTAAGCTATGTGGTGAAATATATGCTGATTATTATTTTAGGGAGTATTCTTTACCTATAACTTCACTTCGATTTTACTCTGTTTATGGTCCAAGGGGAAGGCCAGATATGGTTGTAGGTAAATTTTTTAACCTTATATTACAAAATAAAGAATTGACAATATACGGAGATGGAGAACAATTAAGAGACTTTACTTATATTTCTGATATAATTAATGGATTAATTCTAGCATCTGAAAAAAAAGAATCTTCAGGTCAAGCATTTAACTTAGGATTGTCTAATCCAATAAGTATTAATCAATTAATAGACAAAATTTATTATTTAGCAAGCAAACCTAAGAAAGTTAAATATGAAAAAAAGAAAAAAGGGGATATGGAAATAACTTATGCTGATATTACTAAAGCTACTAAAGTTTTAAATTATTCCCCTCAGACTACACTTGATGACGGCTTAAGAAAAACCTATGAGTGGCAAATAGAGAAAGGAAAGAACTGATATATTTATCAGAACACAAATATTTGACTTTTCTAATGTATTGAATAAGTTTTTAATGCTTTCTGGTAAGTTTCTTTAATATATTTAGAATTTTTATTAAGATCCTATCTATAAATCTTTTTTCATTCAATAAAGTTTGAAAACTGCTAATATCCTGCCGGGTTACGGTTTTTAATACTAAATTCATTAAAATAAATAATACTAGAAACGTTCCAATTGAATAGAAATCAAAATTTTTAAATAAAGACAACCCTAAATCTTGGATAAGGATTAAACTAGCTTCTTTAAAAATTAATCGCTCCAAAATTATAGTAATCCCTAGTGGTATGAAGAATGTGATGTACTGTATGATAATTTTCTTTTTATTTAATTCAACATTACCGTATTTTTTACTAAAAAAAATCTGTATAATTAATGATATTATATTTCCTAGGATTAAACCTAAAAATATAGCCATCTCAACTCCAAAATAATAAAGACCCAAAAAGAATAGAGGAATTGTATATGACATATAGAGAATGTTCAATAGAAAGGAAAATTTCACTTTAAATTGAGCATTTAAAAGAGTCTGCACGAAATACCCGAGAATTCTAAAAGTAGTAGCAATTACAAGCAACCTAAGAAAATTTGAATAGATCAAACGATCCTCTAGAAAGATAAAATCTATAAAAAAATCTACGGCGAAAAATAAAAATCCTGAGATAATTAATAATATAAATAAAGTTACTTTAGATGTTATTTTATAAATTTTAATAACTTGGTCATGCCTTTCTTTGGTATTTAAACTAGAGAATGATGTTAATAGTGGAAATCGAAATGATGTAACTGAAAATAAACTGATATTCCGATATTTTAAGCCAATATTATATCCTGTAACGTCTCCTGCTGAAGCAAATATACTTATTCCTTGAAGTTGTGTTTCTCTCCACATTTTATCAATCAGATCGGAAATGCCTATATACCTACCAAATTTGAAAGAATTGGAAATATCTTCTTTAAATGATAAGGTATCATTATTTTCTGGTTTTATTTTTATTATCTTTGTTAAAATATATAAAAAACTTAGAATAAATGGTGCTATAGAAGAGATCATAACGATTAATGCAATTATTTCTACAGTAATAGGTATATCAAAAAGATAATAAATTAATAATGGACTGACATGAATAGCATTTCTTATCAATAATAATATGATGAGGATATTAAACTGGCTAAAACCCCTATTAATTGCATCTAAAACATATTTTGAACTGTTAGTTATAATGAGTGGAAATAATAAATATAAAAGAATTATCTTATTTTCTAGATTAACAGAGAAGATATCAGCAAATAATAAAAATCCAATTAAACTGATAATTACTATGGGTATCATAAATATTAGCTTAATTAAAAAAGCATTTTTGATTAGTGATTTAATTTTTGATTTTTGGTTTAAAGCTAGATATCTTGGAATATAATAATTTAGTGCGTGTTCTAACCCAGGTGGTAAAAAATTAATAACTATGGCTATAATTGTAATATAAGAGGTTGCTACAATTAAAAAATCCCAAGATTCATCTGTTATTAATCTAGCTAATAGAAAAGAATAAACAAATGTGAAGAAATGAGAGCCATAATTTACCAGAAATGAGAAAAATGCATTTGTCGCAAATTTTTTATATTCCGAACTGCTTTTTGATAAATCTATTTCAGAATTTTCATTCTTCATATTTAAGTCAAAATTTAAGATAAATCTTAATTTGATTTAAAATTCAAAATTTAAAATTACAAATTAAATTTATGATTGAATAAAATTCAAAGAAACTTTTTTTTTTAAATTGCTTTTTTAATAATCAAACAAAAAATAATTTACTCTTACTTTAACATTGGTTAAATCAAACAAATCAATATAAAAAAAACCCGAGATTCGTTAGTATGACGTCTGAAAACTTTAAGGAATTTAAGAAAATCATTCAAGGAAAAAAATTAGAAAAACAAAAAAAAAAGAAAGATTGGTGGCATGCTGTATTTCGTTTTATTTCTAAATATATTACATGGATCTTAGTAAAAACCAAAATTTCTGCAAATTTTATAACAATCGCTGGTTTTTTAATAGGTTTAATAGGTTTGTTTTTTATAGGGATTGGTAATAACTTATTTATTATAATTGGATTCATCTTACTATACATATATTATATCTCAGATGAAGTAGATGGTGAAGTTGCCCGATACAAAAAACAGACCTCCCTTCGGGGAATTTATTATGATGAAATTGGGCATTTATTTTTCTTAGGGTGGTATTTCTTTTCATTTGGCTATAGTATTTATCGAATTAATCATGAGCTTCTTTATGTATTCTTTGGAATAATAGCTACATTCTTTTTGTTTGGATTAAGGGTCATTCGTAAAATAGCTATTCTCGCTTCTGTAAAAACTCATGCAAATAAAAGAACTGAAGTAGTACAGGAGATTACTCAAAATAATTTAAATAAAGGTGGATTTTTTAAATCAATAAGAAAATTATCTTTAAATCTTATAAATGGGTTTAGTCATCCAAATATTATTACAACAATCTTTTTTATTGGGTTCCTGTTATACATTTTTCTTGATTTATTGTGGATATTAGAAATCATAATGATAGGATATGTTGCTTTTATGGCTATAGTGTTTTTCTCTTTTATCATGATTAAGGCTAAGAGCATAGATAAAGATGTATTACAAATTCATCATTCATTCATGAATTAAATTTCAAAAAAAATAAAAACTGAAGTGTAGTTGAAATCAAATAACAAACCTAAAGTAGGAATTTTTACAAAACCAATAGATCAGAGAACCAGTGGAAGCGGCAGCCATCTAAGACAATTAGTTAATCATATGCTAGAGATTAATGATAAATTTAATATTATTCTTATCCACCATTCAAAAAATAGCGATAGAATATATAATAAAACGAATGAGTTGATAATATCTATGAACCCTATAATAGCAACAGTTAAATTACTAAAAGAAAACTTCGATATACTTCACTTTTCTCCGTTAACTATATTGTCTCCAATTTGGCTAAAAAAACCGAAAAAAGTTGCAACAATTCACGGCGGTGGTGCTCTTTTTTTACCAGATCAATTTAATAAATTTAAAATACTTCACTCTCAGATTATAAGACCATTTTATGCTCGTAAATTAGACTATATTTTTACAGTTTCTAAAACTACAAGAAATCTTATTATTACGCATCATCGTGTAAATGAGGATAGAATTAGACTCACATATAATGCTGTTGATAACGATTTCAAAGTGCTTAAAGATGAACCAATTGAGATAAAAGATAAATATGGAATAGATTCACCTTTTCTTTTTCACCTCAGCAAATATTCTCCAAGAAAGAATCCTTGGACGATATTAAACTCTTTTAAGAAAGTAAAAGAAAACAAAAAAAACTTAAAGCTAGTTATTGCTGGTAATGGTTGGAAAAACCAAGAAGTATTAGAATTTATAAAAAAAAATGAAATTAAAGATGATATAATTTTCACAGGATTCACTCCACGAAAAGATATAATTGAATTCTTGAATTTAGCAGAGATTTTTATATTCCCATCTCTCTTTGAAGGATTTGGAATTCCAAATTTAGAAGCAATGGCTTGTGGTTGTCCAGTTATAACTTCCAATGCTTTTGCTATTCCAGAAATTGTTGGAGATGCAGCATTAATCTTGAATAATAGTATGGATCCAATTGAATTATCAAACAAGATAATACAAGTTTTAGAGGATACAAATTTAAAAATGAAATTAATTGAAAAAGGTTTAGAAAGAGTTAAATTATATTCATGGAAGGAAAGCGCGAGAGAGGTTTTGAGCACATATGAGAAATGTTTAGAACTTCATTAATTTTGATCCAATTATACATTATTTACCATGCAAAAATATGCTTTTTATCAACTTGTTTGATTTTATAACCATAATCAAGCATTAAATTTATTAATTTATTATGTTGAGGTTCATTATTAAAATCAATGTGATAGGAAGAAATTGACCATTTTGGTCTAAATTGTTTTATAAGGTTTTCTGCACCTTTTATAGCTAATTCTTCTGCACCTTCAATGTCCATCTTAATAAGATCTATTTTTTTTAATCCCAATTCGTTGATTAGAAGATCTAATGTTGATAATTCAACATCTTTTTTCCTTGTGTAATGACCTTTAGTATAATCTCTTTTGGTTATACTAGCATCACCCCCATAGTCTGAAATTTCGATTTCTACTTCTCCTGACTCGTTTCCGATAGCTTTGGGGATAATAGTGATGTTATTTAATCCATTGGCTTCAATATTTCTCTTTATAACATCATGCATAACAGGTTCTATTGCATATACTCTCCCTTGTCCTCCAACTTTCTTTGAGAAAATCATTGATGATAATCCAATGAAAGCACCAACATCCAAAACAATATCTCCCCTCTTCAAATTAACGTCTGGACTAAAAAAATAGGGAAAGAATAATCCTTCACTTATTATGTGTGTAATTCCCTTTAACAGTTCATCTCGATCTTCTACATCATATTCAGGTTCAAAATGGATGTTATATCCACCAATTGAAAAATATGAGGGATGATCCTTCGGCGAGATTAACCTCTTTAATATAATTTTATGGGAGGCAGCTAACTTATGAATTTGACTAATTATCTTTATTTTTTCATGAAATTTAAGGTAATTTATTTTGAGGAAAAATTCAATTCGTTCTTTTATATCATTTAGAATATTTGAAAAACTCTTTTTACGCTTACTTCTAAACTTCTCAAGTTCTTTTTTTGCACTAATCATTTTCGAATTCTGCTGCTTCTAGCAAAATCAATGTTAACATTATTCTTACATGAATTAAAAATTTTTACAATAAGTACTGCTTATTAATTTTGAATTTCGTTAAGCAAAGGATGGGAGGTTAACTTTTTAACTTTTAAACAATTTTCATAAACACATTAATTCTATTTTGTTGCGTACATTACAGTAGAAAAAGTCATATTTAATAATCGTAAGTGTTAGAAAGGGACTCAGATGAACATTTTTTGGATTGTAACAGACTCAATTTGTAATTATGAGAGAGATGATTTACATGGTCTGCTTCCAGTTTATAAAAAGTTAAAAAAGGATAAGGAAGGATTTTATTTTGAGGACTGTTTATCACAATTTCCATCGACAAATTTATCGCTTCTCTCATTTTTGACAGGTAGGTTTCCCTATTATATATTTCCTGATTATTATCGCTCAATAGAGAATCTCCCAAGTTTAGAGTATGAAAATTTTATATTTCCTTTAAAAAATACGAATTATAATATTCAATCGATAATTTTTGGTAAAGAACAGGTAGAAATTGTAAAAGAAATCCTTAACCCTCATTATGTAGAAGAATTGTATCAAGGGGATCACTGGTTAGATGCTAAAGAGATTTATGAATTATTTGAGCAAGTAGTAATTGGTTCTCTATCTAATGGGAAGAATTTCTCTTTCATTTTCTTTAGACCAAGTGATCCAGAAGCCGATTTATATATAAATAAAATAATTAATTTTCTTAAGGAAAATGGATTCTGGGAAAATTCAATATTTATCCTAAGTTCCGACCATGGCTATTATGATAAAAATCTTTATAAAAGAACTAAATTATTACATTTCGATGACATTCATCAATCTTCTATGCAACCAGCTTTATTCATGAAATTACCAGAAATATTAACTAATACTCCGTCAAAAGTCATAAAAAAGCGTGTATATTTGCTTGATATTATGGAAACTGTTCTTGATTATCTAAATATCTCAGTTAATCACGATAAAGAATCGATATCTTTCAAGGATTTGATTGAAAAAGATGTAGATATTAATAAAGATAGATTAGTCAGGGGAGATTGTTATTTAATGTTTCAATCAATTAAGAAAACGATGATAATACAAGATAGATGGAAATTAGTAAATGATAATGGGAAGTTCTCGTTATTTGACTTGAAGGAAGATCATTTTGAAAAAAAAGATGTAAGTCAGAAACATCCCGAGATATATAATGATTTGTATCGGTTTTATCTCCAGTCTGAGAATGAAGCTTATAATTATTTTGAAACAATCTTAAGCACTCTCTATCAACAGAGTACGTTAATATCGCTAAAATCGGAAAAAATTATAATCCCTGATCAATTTCCACCCCAATTAGTGAGGTTCCTTAAGGAAAATCTTAAAAAAGAAAACCAAATAATAAAAAAAGAAGATTTGGGGAGCCAAATATCATTAAAAGACCAGGAGTTCATTACAATACTTTTTTATAATCGATTAACGGGATTTGGTCTAAAAAAATTAATAAAGAAGTATAGAAAATATACTAAACGTTTTATTTTTCTGGATACAAAATTAAATGATGTGTCAGACCAGATAAAAAATACTGGTTTTATTAAATTTGTATTAAGATCAATATTTGCTAGAAGAGGACAATTGATCCAAAGATGGAAAGAAATTGTTGTTTGGATATTATACTTCCCTTTGTATTTTAACAAACATTTAAGAAAATATTACAAATAACTAATTCTTGTTTTTCTCCTGAAAATCTTATTGAATTATAAAAAATTTCTTTTGACTCTCCTAAGAGCTCTTATGGAATAATAAATAAGAAAGAAATGATATTTAAAGTTAGGGAAAAAATAATTGGAATACCTAATAATTAAGTGAAATTCTAATCAATTTATCTATATAAAAGTTCATAGTTTTCTATATAACTAAAAAACCATTTGAAGATAAAATTGATAAAAGTTTTTATAGGTAAATGCACTTCTAAAATTACTAAACTATTCAGATAATTATATGCCGAAACAAAAATACACTGATCTTGAAGAAATTAAGAAAATTTATGATAGTGTCAAAAAAATCGGATATAAAAAAACATCTGAAAAATTCAATGAGCATATTTCGCTTTTAGAGCGAATTGTAAGACGATATGAAGCAAACAAGGAAGCAAGAGAAATGAAAGTAATTATAATAGCTGCAGGTCCGAGTACAAGATTAAGACCTTTGACGGAATACAAGCCAAAGTGTTTATTAGAAATTGAAGGTAAAAGCATCCTTGAACGAACAATGGATGCTTTTCTTCAAAATGGTATAGATGATTTTGCTATTGTTCGAGGATATCAAAAAGATAAAATTGACTTGCCTAATATTGACTACTACGATAATGACGATTATTATGATAATAATATACTAGAATCTTTATTTTACGCTGAGGAGGCAATGAAAGATGGTTTTATTTTCACATATTCAGATATTTTGTACAGTAGTAATGTTGTTAGAAAGCTATTGGATTCACCTTACGATTTTAGTTTTATCGTAGATACTGATTGGAGAAAAAGATATGAAGGACGAACGAAACATCCTACAGATGAAGCTGAGTTAGCAATTGT
>JBHLNR010000211.1:0-5840 GCA_048941385.1 Promethearchaeota archaeon | reverse complement strand
ATTATTTTATTCAAATTAGTAGAATCTTTCTTACTTAAAGCAATTGAGGGAGTAATCTTTCTTCTAACTGGAGTTTGGGCCGGTTTAAATGTTACACCTTCCAATATAAAAGGAGATCCACACCGCTCGCAGTAAACTTGAATATTTTGTTCAATTAAATTAGAGAGTTCAACTGGAAATGCATATGAACACTCCCTACAAACATAAATCTTAGCCATATTTTTTTATTACACCTTAATAATTATGTTTTTATATAATTCCTTTAATTCTTTATGGATTGAAAAATTTTGAAATACTAATGAGATAATGATATTTGAAATTCATTAAGAGTAAATTCTTTCCCACAGTTAACACAAAACACATTCCCATTTAATAATATTTTCCTTATCATCTTTTCAGAAAATCTGCTTCCACATTCAGTACAGAAAGTAATGTTAGTTTGAATATTATTAAATTGATCTTCATTAGGTAAAATTACATTATTTGTATGTTTATTCTTTTTCGCGTCTCCTGAAACCAATTTATAAAATCCTTCACATAATTTAAATATCCCAAAACCAATACCCTTAAGTAGAAGGTAAATTCCTTTAAGAATATAATAGAATAAGTACGCAATCCCTTTAATCACATAATAAATAAGGGTAATCACTAAAGCCAATAATGCAATAATACCAATAATGGTTAAAACTTGTCCATAAATTGGCTGGACTAAATACCACTCAATAAATTTATCATACCATAAAATAATCGTATCTGCTATATTTTTCCAATCCATTTTTATACACTTAAAATTTATTTATTCTTAAATTTTAGACATTCATAATTGATTTTAAAAAAAATGGGGTCCAATACTTGATTTAGATCAAATCAAGTATTAAAGATCAGATCTTTCCATCTTAACAATTGAACTGTACGATGGAGTGAATGATCATCATCTACAATGTTATACTGTAAATTATTAAAGAGCTTTTTTGCTCTTTCTTTTGAAGCTTTATAGGAGACAACTTTATCTTTACTTCCATGATAAACAATTACTGGTACGTCTATTGATTTATATCTTGATGGTTTAAGTTTACGAGATTCCAAAAATGGAGCTAATAAGATTAATTGTTTAACATTAGAGGGATTTTGCAACGTATATAAAGCACTCATAAGCCCCCCAAAGCTAGAACCTATTATAATCCATTCTATTTTTGTTTCTAAGATAGAGGTCAATTCAATCATTCTTTCCTCTAAAATATCATAAATTAACATATTTGAGCTGAATTCCTTAAAAGTAGGAGTGTGTATATTAGGAAATATCTCTTTCAACAATCTAGCTTTAAATCCAGTACCTGAACTTTCAAGACCATGCACAAAAATAATGTTTTGCATTTCTCAATCATCATCCTCTTCTAATAGATATGGATATTCTTTCATTCTTAATAATTTCATTTCTTTCTTATGCCCAAAATAGATAAG
The DNA here is from genome assembly GCA_048941385.1 of Promethearchaeota archaeon. GTDB lineage: Archaea > Asgardarchaeota > Lokiarchaeia > Sigyniarchaeales > SOKP01 > Loki-b32. The sequence goes on along the minus strand of JBHLNR010000211.1, from coordinate 4,379 downwards.
GGTTCCAAATATGGCAAAGTATGAAATTAGTATTAAAACCGTATAAAAATAGTATTTATATGTAAAAGACATGAAATGAAGAGCATTTCCAATAATAAAACCTGTGAATATCCTTGATGCAGTGGTACTTTTTCTTAATAAAAGATGTTGGGTTCCCCAATCAACAATACCAGGTATCGGTAATATAATTATCAATATTAAAGCAATTTCTCCACTAAATTCTCTCTGGAAAGTTAACTCCATCATATGTGTAGCAAATACAGCAACTAAACCACCTAGGATTACCCCTGAACATCTCGAACAAAAATATATTTTTGTTCTTCCAAATTTTAAATAGAACGTATGATCACTGGCAGAAACGGGATGATGGGTTAAGATCATATAATATAGATGATTTTCTTCCGAAGCAAGAATTTTGTCATATAAAATTAATAATATCGGAACTATAAAAACTACTGAAATCAATGCCTGAATAAAGAATTTAAAGCCAAAATTAATGATGATTATGTCTAGAGTAAATCGATTTTGGTAAAGTAATAAATGAAAAATTATGATAATCCCTGTTATGATAAAGGAGCTTAAGACTAACAATAAAAACGTATAATAGACATTCTTTCCCTTATGGTATTTTAAGGGTTTGTATTTATATAAACCCACTAAAAATCCTAGGATTGCTACAATGAGACACCAATCCAGATAAATTTCATGGTAAAAGGCTACCTGATAGAGAAGTTCAGCTAAAAATCCATCTATTAAACCATGTAATGAACCCGCTAATACAGAAAAAAATGTAAATATTAATAGTGTAACGCTAAATCTTAGATGGAATTCATTATCTTCAAAAAAAATAGTTGATATTGAGTCAAATGCTTCAGCGGTATAGAAATATGAAATAATGATAAAAATGCTGATAAGCAAGTTTAAAAAAATAATGTGTACAACACTTGTACCCTCTTCTTCTTGAGGAATTTCATTCAAAATGACTATTGACTCTAATATTTTAAAAATCTAAATTCTATAATTATTGAAAAATTTCATCAAGCTCTTCAAGGAGTTTTTCTTTTGTAAGTTCAAAACCCTTTCTGAGCACAGTTAAAATGATTTTCTTCCCTGTTGGGACACTCAATATAGATGAATCCTGCTCTACAATAGAAATTCCCTGTTCATTATAATCTAATTGACGTTTCAGAGCTTTATACGCTTTGTCTTTTGTTCCATATGTAGCTCTTGATAATTGGTTATAATCACTAATATCTTCATCCACGTTTAAGAATAATATACTCTCTTCAACCTGAGTGATGAAACATTTTTTTGTTACTTCCTTTAATTTCACGTAATTCTTATGATCCTTTTTACATTGCCTACTTGTTTGATCATTTTCAAGATAAATTGGAAAATTTCTATTAATTACCCTATCCAACTTTTCCTTTGAAATATCTCCATTTGTTATTAATTCTTTGGCAGAATCAAGTGTAACTCTGATTTGTTCTAATGTTCCTACTTTAGCATCTTTGTCACTCCAATATTTGTAAAAAGACCTAATTATGGGCTTTACTATAACATTTAAAACACCAGTATCTAATTCTGAATCAATTAGTGATTTTCCATAGTTAAGAGAAATATCCATTTGTTCAATCATTCTTTTCTTTACTATTTTATAGTTTCTCTCAATAACATCCATGTGATTATCTCTACAATTTAATGTGGGAATAATTGCTAAAGTCCTTAATGAATTAAATTATTTTTGATTATAGGTATCATATAACGCTTTGATAAATTCTGCCTTAGTACGTTCGAAACCTCTCCTTAATGTTTTCACAATTATCTTTCGTCCTACGGGGACTTTAAGTATTGACGGGTCTTCTTCTATAATTTTTATCCCTCTATCTGTAAATTTTAGTTGTTTCACTAGATTTTGTTCAGCCAGTTCAAGTGTTTTAAATGCAACTCGACATAAATCACCATAATCCTCTACATCCTCTTTTACATTTAAAAATTTAACAACTTCTCTTAAATAATTTATAAATGTTTCTTTTGCTACTTGTTTTAATCTTCCATAATTCTTGTGTGAGTGTGAACAATTACGTGATGTTTGATCAGCCTCAAGATACTTAGGGAAGTTTTCCTCTAGAATTTTATTAAATTGTTCTTCATCATTTCCGTTAATTAGTAATCGCTTCCCGGATTCTAAAGTAACTTTAATTTGCTTTAGTGTGCCTTCTTTTACATCATTTTTTGACCAAAAGTCATAAAAAGTTTTGATAATTGGCTTAATTATAAAGTTTAAAAGACCAGTATCTAGTTCAGTATCAATAAGTTCTCTCCCTAATGAAATAGAATTTTCCATTTGTTGGATCATTCGCTGTTTGACTATATTGTAGTTTCTTTGTAGATAATTCAAGTTTAATCTCCAAATGGTTCAAAACAAAAACATTAATTCTCAAACTTAATTAATGATTATTAAAAGAACTCAATTCTTTTAAAATAATTTCATAAGTTTTATACTATTAATTTTATGTGAGTTAAGTATAAACCACAAAATAAAAAAGAGAAAAAATTAATAGAAATTTAGGGAAAGAAAAAAAAATTGAAAATATGCACTATATCTTTAAGGTATTAATCCTTTCAGGAGATCCAGACTTAGCTCATCTCTATACTTCAAGGGCTTTTGGTGAAGCTGGTGAAAATAAAGAAACATATTTTGAATGGTATCAAGAAGTAAAAGTCTTTGAGGATAAATGTGATTTAGAAATTGATGCCATTACTGACATATCCGCTGATCTAGACGAAATTGTCCCAATTGTTGATGGAATTATCTATTTTTTAAATCCTTTAATTAAGGAAGAGTTTGAGCTATTTGAAATGGTCTTACCAGATATTTTTTCAGTTAAACGTGATATCCCAACGATAGTCATTTTTTATGATCCCAACGGAATACTTCCTATATCTATAAATGAATTATTAACAAATGTCTGGGTGAATTACCCTAGCCTTGAAGCATTTGCTAATCTAAAATCTAATGATTTTCATCAAGCCCTTCAATCTCTTTGTTTAGCAATGATTAATGGTGAGACTCCTTTAAATATTGAAAATGCTTGGATGAGATTTCCAATTTTTATACAAATGGCGAATGTTTATTTTAATAATCAAAATTATTATTATGCTGCCCAAGCTGTAAGAAATGCGGCTATGATTGCAGAAATTTACAATAGAGAAGATTATTTTATTATTTCCGAGCAAGCAGCGTATCTATATTCTAAAATTAATTTATATCTTGAAGCTAGTAAGATCTTAGAAAATATTGATAAAAAGAAATCAGTTAATTTTAAAACTCTTTATGTAGAAGCGATGATAAGAGAAGGTAATCTTTCTTTTAATAAACGAGAGTATGAGATGGCAGCTAAACAATACGAAAGAGCAGGACAATGGGCTAGTATTGAAAGATTAGATAATAGGATAATTGATGAAGCATTTAGGTTAGCAATTACTTCTTGGATATCTGCTTGCAGGGTTGAAAAGGCATTCCGAATTCTTGAAGACTTGTCACATCAAGAAGCTCAGACAATTTTGAGAGAATTAACAAAGAAAATTGGGAATGCTGCTGAATATTTGGTAGAAACTAATAGATTTGATTTAGCAAGAGAACAATTATATACTGCAATATTTAAATATCAACGAGAAGCTCTTTCAGAAGAACTAAAAGAGTTAACCAGCAAGTTAACTAAGATTTTACTAGATATCTTTAAACACCAAATCGAAGCTAAGGAAATACACGCTGCTAGATATACTTATGACGAAATTGAAAATATGTGGGAATCTTACAATGTAAAAAGAACTGATATTGATTCGCTTCTAAAAATATTAATTAACCTATTTTTAGATAAGAATAATTTTAGTATTGCCTCAACACTTATTAATAAATTGAACTCCTTACCACTGAAACAAGAATTAACAAAATTCAGCGCTGAGATTGAGGATAAATATAGAGCTTCCATAAAAAAGGAAATGGAAGACACCATCAAAAAAGGAGTAGATGTTTTGATGGATTTTTTTAATGCTGAGCTGGATATAATAGCTGATATGAATAAGGAAAAAATTCTTATCGCAAATGAGTTAAAAGATAAAGAAAAATATCTTAAAAGCTCAAAAATACTAATAGATCAAGCAGATTATCTTAAAAAAATAGGTAGGGAAGATATAAGTGATCAAATTCTTATGAAGTCATTAGATATCTTAATAGAAGGGAGTGAATTCGAAGAATTTTTCATAATTTCTAACAACTTGTCAATAGACACAAGAAAAAAGTATATAATTAGAATTTTTCCAACTTTCCTTGAAAAATTGAAAAAAATTGAAAAATTAGAGAATTTTGAAAGAGA
>JBHLNR010000035.1:21958-25503 GCA_048941385.1 Promethearchaeota archaeon | reverse complement strand
TTCTGCTTCCTTATGTTGGCATTTAGGACAAATATTTTTCACAATAGGATGGACATTAATCTTATCATCTTCAGTAACTATAATCAAATTATTCTCCAAAGCATCTTTCTTTTTTTGAACCCTCTCGTGATCTACTGAATCCTCAAGAATTTCTTGGTATCCACATTTACATGCAAGATATTCATTTCCCTCTTCAATCTTTTTACGTAAAAGATTGGAACACTCAGGACAGAATTGTACCATTTCTCATCAACTAAGATCTCTCTAATTAACCGTATTTCTTCTTTAATTCATATAATTTTAGATAGTATTCGAAGTTTAAATTATTCATGTCTTGGATGATCTGTGCGACTAATGTTTTTCCACCATCCATACTAATTACCAGCTCACCAATTACATTAATTAAATCATCTTTCTTGAAAGTGAATTCAACATTTTTAATATTAACGGTAATATCTCCTGTTCTGTCTTCTAATATAAAAGAATCTTGCTCAACTGGATCTCTAATATATCCAGTAACTTGAATTCTTACGTCATCATTTTTGATATCTTTTATTATTCTTTGTGGAGCTGATTGTGTTGACATTTTTTATTTAAAAATCTCTAAATTATGTACTACTATACATTGAAAAATTAATATAACTATAAATAATTAATTTTAATACTTAGAAATGGTTTTATTAAAAGACTAATATTAAACATTATTAATAATGCTAACACAACATTATTATCTTAATTATAATTGAATAAAGACATTGAAAGAATATGAGCTTTACGTTAAAATTAGAAAATAGTCGGATATTGAAAGGCATTATTGAAACTCTTGCCAGTATTATAGATGAAACTGAGTTTCGGGTCACTCCTAAAGAGTTTACGATTTCAGCGATGGATCCAAGTAGGATATGTTTATTAAAGTTATCCATAAAAAAAGATGATTTTGATGGTTATGAGTGTAGTAAAGAATCCAAAGTTGGTTTAAATTTAGATGATCTCGATAAAATTCTGAAAAGGAGCGCAGCAAATGATTCAGTTGAGATTGATTTTAATGAAACTGACCAAAAGATAAAAATCAAAATGCAAAGGGAAGGAACATCACGAACAAGAACATTTAGCTTAGCTTTATTGGATATTGATATTGAGGAAATCCCAATGGATAACTTGCTTAAGATAGAATATCCATCAGCATGGGTATTAGATCCAGATTTTCTAGTAGAAGCTATTAAAGATGCTGAAATATACTCAGAAATTCTTAATATAAATGCAAGTGAGGGACAGGGACTGATATTTAGCTCATCCGGTCAAATAGGTGAAATGGAATATGATCTAAGTGAGGAAGATTTAATTGAAAGTGAACTTCAAGGAACCAGTACTGGAGCCTATTCTTTAACCTTCCTTAAAGCCATACTCAAAATTGCCTCGATTACAGAGAAATTAGAAATTGCCTTAAAAACTGATCACCCACTAAAAATGAATTTCGATCTTCTTGAAGGGGGTAAACTAAGTTACTTCCTTGCACCCCGCGTTGAAGAAGAAGAATTCGATGAAGATGATGATATGGACGAATTCTAATCAACTTCTTTTTATAAAATCATTATTAAACCAATTATCTCATAATTATTATAACAGATATAGTGTACTTTTAAAAGAATAAAATAAATCTTAACTCAATGTAGGGGGTGTAGGGAGCTTTTAGTACTTCTATTGAACTAGTTAACCATTATCCCTGGCTTCCTTCATTAAGGAAATATTACAGTGAATCAGGAGATCCGATCGTTTTTATATCAGAATTATTTTCAAAAGAATTTGCAAGTGAAATAAAAAGAAGGATTTTAAATCTTTTTGAAGCCGCATTTGAAAATTTAGAAGAAATCTCTGATTATACGAGTGATAAACTAAATGTTTACACATATTTATTATTAAAAATTCTACTTTCTGCACTTAATAACCAGATGATCACTAATAGATTAGCTAATCTCTACTCAAAGATAACATATGACGAACTCACTAAAGAGAATGATGATTCAACTCTTTATAATATATGTCAGGATTTAGATTTGGAGATAAGATATTATGAACCACCAATTAAATATGGTAAAAAAATTCTTAAAGATCATCATCAAGAACTTGAGACTAATTTTACAATTCATTTTATTGATTATGTACGACTTGCATCAAATTTAAGAGATGAATACAGAAGACTAGTCAATAATTCTCTTCTAGAGGGTTATGTTTTCATTCAAAAAGATAGGTTAATTCGATTAATCCAAGAATATGTAAGAAATGAAAAATTCTTAAAAGAACCTGAAGATAAAAGCTCGCTAGAAGAGTTTTTGGAAAAGATTTTAGCTAATAAGGATTTTAAAGAAATTTATGAACTTATCTTAAATACCTGGGAAGAACGAAAAGAAGAATTTGAATATACGTTTCAAATTGATTTCGAAAGTGAAACAGATCTTCAAACACTATATCCCCCATGTGTGAATAAAATTTGGAAAAAAACACAAGAAGGCCAAAATTTAATTCATAATGAAAGACTCTTTATTGTTTGGTTTTTACTTGCTCTTGAATATCCCGTTGAGAAAATTGTAAATTTGTTTTCTACAATGCCTGATTTTGATAGGGAAAAGACTACATATCAGGTTAACTTTGCACATAAGAAAAAATACGTTCCTTACAAATGCTTAACCTTGAAATCTTTAAACTTATGTTTTGCTGAGCAATATAAGGATGAATTATGTTTAGGAGGATATGGTTCTGTAGAGCCTAGTGAAAGGAAAAAAATAGCTCATCCCTTAGCTTATACTCGGATAAAAAAATACCGTCTATCGAAAGAAGAACAATACAAGAAAAAGGATTTAGATAAAAAAAATGAGTGATATTACTTATCTAAAACGCTTGTTTAAAGGATATTACCGAGAAATGAAATCTCAAATCCCCTCTGTTAGCTCGATTACCAAACGAGAATTTGGTTATATCCCTTGGGAAAAACAAATTATTATGAAAAGACATATGAGCTTTAAAAACCAAGAGTTATTAACAAATCATTTATTTATTGAAGGCCCTAGACATGTTTATTATAGTGGGGCTGTGTATGAACAACCAGAAATCCCAGATATGGATGGTAAAGATTATCTTGGTTGTGATTTCATTATTGACATTGATGTGGATCATTTTTATACCCCATGTAAGGATGAGCATGATTATTGGTACTGTAAAGAATGTGGAGAGAGTGGATGGGGAATGGTTCAAAAATGTCCAAGTTGCAAAAAGTTAAAAGTAAGAACTTTAGCTTGGATCTGTGATAGATGTTTAGAAATTGCAAAAAAAGAAATAATTAAGTTAATTTATGACTTTTTAATTCCCGATTTTGGATTGAATTTAAATCAAATGAAGATAACTTTTTCAGGGCATCGAGGATATCACCTGAAAATCGAAAATCAGCGAATAAGAAAGTTAACTAGTAACGAGAGAAGGGAAATAGCTGACTATGTATCTGGAGAAAATATTTCATTTGAGGTTTTAGGCTTACAAGATAAAAGCGGGAC
>JBHLNR010000035.1:0-21948 GCA_048941385.1 Promethearchaeota archaeon | reverse complement strand
TATTTATAGATTTTCAGGGGATACATACGGATGGGCTAAGAAAATCATTAGAAGATCATTAGAAATTTGTAAAAAAGATGACTCAGAAATAAAAAAGGTTTTATCTAATAAGGATAAATTTGATTTTAGTAATAGTTATATTAAGAGCTTAGTAAATTCTAAGCAAGAATTTATAGACAAACTCGAAAATGATAATAATTTTATTTTACCATCAATCGAGGGTTTTGGAATAAATAGATGGGAGAAATTCTTCCAAGGAATAGTCCATGAGATTGGAGTTGAGATTGATACACCAGTTACTATTGATATTCATAGACTTATCCGATATCCGGGATCTCTGCACGGTAAGACAGGTTTTAAAGTTCAAGAGATATTTCCTGATGAGCTTGACAATTTTAATCCTTTAGATGAAGCAAATGAGAGATTAGATCCAATTGTCTTTGAAAGTAGAACTGAAACTACCAAGCTGGAAATTCTTGAAACTCAAGTTCCCTTAACTAAAATAAAAGGGATTTCATATGGTCCATACAAAAAAGGTGAAATAATTGTTGTACCACATCATATTGCTGTTTTTCTTTTATGTAAGGAAGTCGCAAAAACAATTTAAAATGCAAACCTACTAAAATGAAAACTACTTAAATACATTGAATATAAAGTTCCGATTCTTATGGATTTGAAAAAAGATTATGAAAAAATATATCAACATTGGTTAAATGAGTTTAGACAAACAAATTTAACTCAGTTAAATCGGGATCTTTTTGATCAGTATACTACTCTTTTAAAATCTATCGAAAACCATAAAGAAGTCGAATCAGATATTTTAAAATCCAAAATGGTTGAAATCTATAAAAGCAACATTAGATTTATTTATGAGGATCTTCTAAAGATACGAGAGCTCAAAATTATCAACAGTGCTCTTGCCTTAAAAGAAATTAATACCGATAATGTCATAGAGGCTGAAAAGTTGCTATACCAAAATTTAATCAGCTCAATTAAAGGTTATCGAAAAGTAAAAGCTATATCCATTTTTGAAGGGGAGGAAGGGATAAAACCCGAAGAAATAACTAAACCTGCAGAACAAGTTGTCTCTGAGACCGATAAACTAGAATCTTCCATCAGTAAAGAGGAACCTGAAATCTCCGAGATTATTGTTAAGCAAAATAAGGAAGAGGTTGATTTCATTATCCTAAAATTTTTAAAGAAAACTCCACCGCTAGTGGGAATTGATCTTATCAATTATGGACCATTTGAAGTGGGGGATCTTGCTTCTATACCCTCTCAAAACGCGAAAATTCTTTTGTTAGAAAAGTTCGCAGAAAAAGTAGATGTTACTTAAGAAGTTTTGAACTTCTTATCAAATTCTTCCTTAAAGTATTTTAATCGATACTTTCCCCATTTATCAGTTAATGAGAATTTTGGAGGCTTAGGACTCGCTAAACGCCCCCCACAATAACGACACTTTGAATTTGGATTGGGTAAACCATATTTTTTACATTCAATACATTTTAATAAATATTTTGCCATAGTTACGCCAAATTTAATCTCTTATAAATTCAAATGTTCCGTTATATTGATGAACTTTTTGTTCTATTACTTCTAATGCATCCGATAGAATATTTTCTGCGTCTAAATAGTCTTTTGTAACTACTTCAAGTCGATAAAAGGGTGCTGCTAAATAACTAATTCTAATGTTACGGGTTTCCTTTGAATCAATTACCTTTGAAGCTTCAAGTAATGACTCTTTAATTTGGTCTATTCCATTTTCTGAATTAAATGAAAGCTTAACCTTTCCAGAGATATTTACTGTCGAAATTTCTACATTTTCATTTACAATCCTCAGTAATGTTCTTTTAATTTCATCGGTTATACCTTCTAAATTATCTAAAATTTCTTCCCCATTTTCTTTAAGATTCTCTATTGCTTCTTGATAAGTATCAAAAAGATCTAATACAGGGAATCCAATTAATTCATAAGCCCCATCAAGGTTCATGTTAATTCCCTCTGTTTCTGTAAGAAATTGTAACAAATTTTCAAATTTCACAGCGTATTTCCATTCTTTTAATCGAATCTCTTTCTGAGCTGAATTCACTCTTCTTAATGATAAATCTACATGCCCTTTTTCCGGAACTACTCGCAATACTCTCAATACAATTCTCTGACCAATTCTAACATAATTTCGGATGTTTTTTATCCACCTCGAACTGATCTCTGAAATATGGATCATTCCTCTTGCCGTTTTCTCTGAGGATAACCCATCAAAATCAATTAAGTCTACATAAACATATTGATCTTGAACTTCAGTGACTTTTGCTATAACAAACTCTCCTTCCTTGGGAAATTTTGTTCTACTCTTTACCATAATATTATTTAACTATAGTTAGTTCTTTTTCTTTTTAGATGATTACTTTATTTAACGATGTATAGTTTTTTATTTTTATTATCTTGTTTTAACCTTGGATGATTATTTACACTATTATTATAATTTCAAAATATTAATTGAATTTTGTATTATTATTTATTTTTAGGTTATAGTCCTCGAAAATTAAGAGTAAAATATAGTAAAAAATATAAACTCATCGACATTTACAATTAACATCTAATAAAAATTTAATTCATTTCAAGATTAAAAATTAGATTATATAAAACAATAAAAATAGAGGAAATTGATTAAAATGGCAGACAAACCACATTTAAATTTGGTAATCATAGGCCACATTGATCACGGTAAGAGCACTATGATGGGTGCTCTGCTCATCGAAACAGGCGCAGTTACAGATAGAGAAGCTCGTGAATTAGAGAAACTTGCAAAAGAATACGATAGAGAATCTTGGTCTTACGCATTTGTCTTTGACAAGTTAAAGGAAGAACGACAGCGCGGAATTACAATTGATTTAGCCTTCCGTAAGTTTGAAACTCCAAATCGATATTTTACCATTATTGATGCACCAGGACACGCAGATTTTGTTAAAAATATGATAACAGGGGCATCACAAGCAGATGCTGCGATACTCGTCGTCTCTGGAAAGAAAGGTGAAATGGAGGTCGGGATTGCTGCAAATGGGCAGACACGTGAACATGCTTATTTAGCACAGACCTTAGGAGTAAAGCAACTTGTAGTTGCGGTAAATAAAGCTGATGTTTATGATTATAGTGAAGATCGTTTTAATGAAGTTAAGGAATCTGTTGGAGATCTCCTAAAAAATATTGGTTTTCGCGTAAAAGATGTACCATTCATTCCAACAAGCGGCATGGCAATGGAGAATTTATCAAAAAAAAGTGATAAAATGGGATGGTATGATGGCCCAACTCTGATTGACGCTATTGATAAATTTATCCTTCCAGAAAAGCCAACTGGTAAACCATTAAGACTACCTGTTCAAGATTGTTATAACATCAAAGGACAGGGCGTAGTTCCTGTTGGCCGGGTAGAGACGGGTATCATGAAGACAGGAGATAAAATAGTTATTATGCCAACTGGATTTAAAGGGGAAATCCGGAGTATTGAAATGCATCATGAACAGATTCAACAAGCTGAACCAGGAGATAATATTGGTTTCAGTATCAGGGGTCTTACAAAAGCAGATGCCAGTCGAGGAGACTGTTTGGGCCATGTAAATAATCCTCCTACTGTAATTACTCCTCCAGGAAAATGGACAGGACAAATCATAGTAATATGGCATCCAACCGCAGTAGCTCAAGGATATACTCCAGTAGTTCATGCTCATACAGCCCAAGTTGCAGCAAAATTTTCAAGTCTAGTGAAGAAGTTAGATCAGAAAACTGGTGCTGTTATTGAGGATTCTCCCAAGTTTCTAAAGAGAAATGAATCCGCTATTGTTGAATTGACTCCCATCAAGAAAATGTGTCTCGAAAAATATAACGATTTCCCAGAGATGGGTCGTTTTGCTGTGCGGGACATGGGAAGAACGGTAGCAGTGGGAATCGTTAAAGATATCGACACAGGAGCTTAAAGAAATCACATTTTTTTTTTGAACTTTTTTATTTTAAATTGGTTTATTTTTGAAATTTATTTTATATTTTTATTTTATTTAATTATTTCCAACTTTGACTAAGTATTTTTCTATAACTCAGTAGAATATTCCCGTGTTATTCCAATATTATTTGAATTTTTGAAGCCGTAATTGCCTTTTCTACATAACAGATTTCTAAATAGAAAAGGTTGATTAGAAGTTCTCACGACAAAAACAAAAATATGTTTTGTTGGACAGAGTGGAGTTGGGAAATCATCATTATTATCTCTACTTCAAGGGAGGAAAATGTCTAAGGAAACAAACCCAACTGTAGGATTAGAAATAGAAGATTCAACTTTAAATGGTTCTAAAATTAATATATGGGATTTTGGTGGTCAAGAACGATTTAGATTTATGTGGAAAGATTTTCTAAAGGGAGCAGGACTGGCAATTTTAGTATGTGATTCTACTGAAGATAATATTGAGAAGACGAAAGAAATCTATGAAAAATACTCACGTTATATAGGTTCAAAAATTATTGCGATAGCAAATAAACAAGATCTTCCCAATGCTTTAAGTGCCGAACAAGTAGAACAGAAGTTGGGTATCCCTACTTACGGAATGTCCGCGATAAGAATAGATTTACGTGGGAGAATTAAACGAATTCTAGAATACGAAATGGCAAATAACAAGTAAAATCATCCTCAGAATAGTTTTCCAATTAAGTGTGCTAAACGAAGACATTCTGGTAATTTAGAATCTATGCTACTCTTTCGAATTAAAAGGGTTACCTCATCAATTTCAATACCTTTTGCGTGAAAATAAACTTTTGTAGACCCTCCAGCAGTTTGGATTGTGTTTTGGTATAAATTTCCCGCATTTGATATGTATTTAATCTTTTCCTTATAATTTTCTGGGAATTTTTTAATTAGAGCATCTACAACAGAATCAAGATTAACTCGGCGATCATTAATAGCTACAATTGGTTTCTTTACCTCATTATAAATATAATCAAGATCTACAATATTAAAACCCCCGAAGGTTATAGTATGAGTAAATACATATTGAATATGTTTCTCATATTGACGAATAAGGTCTATTATCTTTTCAGTTGCATCGTTTCCATCGATAACAATCTCAGTTTTTAATACATTTACCATTCGAATGCCTTGACAAACTACCCCTATTAATTGAGTTGTCTTAAATCCAGATTTGATATTAAAGGCGGAATCATCTATTCCGAAGGTAATTGGATTATCTTTCATAATCTTATTGTTTAGGTAAAAATTCATCAATATAATTAAAAAATTTAGTAAATGCTTCTGTAGCCCCCTTAATTTCCTCGTTTCTAATATTGAGATCTCCTGATAAATTATTAGATAAAAAATCAATAATTTCATGAAGGGCAACTTTCTTACTGAGCCAAACATAGGCGATTATAGCTTCAGCAGTATCAGCAAGATCATGCGCATCAGCCCGAGTTCTAGCGTAGTTTTTCAAGTTGGCATTTTTTAAAGCATTAGCTAATATTTTTTTACTAACTTTTGTTCCTGTTCTTATTATTTTGTTATTTACGCTATTTTTAGTTAAATATATCGACTTTGCTATGGAATATGTGAGGTTTACAATTCCATCTCCAATTTTTGCTAATCCCTTATCTGTTCCTATCTCTTTTTGGGATTTTTTAAGATCTAGATCTGTAATTAAATACTTATAATCCATTAAGATAAGTTGAATTATGGCTTCTTATAAAGTTTCATAAAAGAGTAAAAAATTAGTTAAGTAAGCTTCTTAAACACGTTTTGAACTTCTAACACTTCTTCTCTTAGAGATTCAATTGCTTTAAGTAAAATTTTTTTGATTTTATACTTCTCGATATTCTCAAGACGTATAAAAATTTGTGCTGGTACTATTCCTGTTACTTTATAAGCGGCAGCATTTACACCTTCTATGGTTAATAAATGTTTTACAAAAATATTACAAAATCCATGTGATTGACCTTCGACAATTAATTCATAATCATCTTTTCCAGCCGTTTTTGTGAGTTTTAGTTTTAGATGTTTATAGTCTGGAAATCTTGCTTCTTCTTCTAATTCGAATTCTTCTTCTGAAATTGAATCCAGATCTTCTTCTTCTGATGGAGCACTGATTTCTTCTTTTTCCTTTTTTTCACTAACCTTGGGATATTCACCAATGACCTCATCGTCTTCATCATCAAAGAACTCATCCTCAAAGTCATCTAATTCATCTTCGTCCTCATCTTCTGGTTTTACAACCTTTTTCTTTGCCATTAATAAAACTCCAAATCAATAAGAAATGAAAATAATAATTAAAAATATTTAAACTAAAATAAATTTTTTATGGTTTTGTAAATAAAAGTTATTTTTTACAGAAATTCGTTAGCTAAGTCTTTTAATCTCTCAGTTGCGAGACTCTGAAGATCTCGAGAACCAAATAAAGTAATCTTAATGCTTTTTCCCTCGACATTTACATTTAAATTAAGATAATTTATCTTTTTTTGGATATTTTCAAGGAATTTAATTACATTATCTAAAGAACCACTATTGTTATAAAAATGAATAACTTTTTTACCCATTTTCCTCAAATTAAAACACCTTTTAATAAAAATTATGGTTTGTCTAACTTTCTATAAATTTAGGATAAAACAAATTAAAATTTTAAAGCTTCAGATATATTCCTATAATCTTCCGCTAATTTTCTTGTTTCAGTATTTCCACATCTCTCGCATCTTAACTTATTATAACCAATTTTATCTAGAGGTGTTCCACACACAACACAATCTGCATAGAGAACTCCAAGATGTTTTCCACTTGTACTTAGATTGTATTCATTATAATTTTGACTAATTACACGAGCTCGAATAATATCAGTGATCTGAAACGCATCTTGTATTTTTTCAATATATTTCTCTGAAATTTGAGATACATGAACATTGCCAAAACAGCTTGAATTAAAATGAATTTTTCGATTTATTGTGTAAAAATTTAAACCAACAGAATACTGTCGTAAAAACAAAATTGTTCCAATAACAATGTCTCCAATTTTGACTGTTTTACGGTCTTCTTCTTGATGAGTTCTTATTTCTATTTTTCTCTTTTCATCATCAATATTAATAAACCCAGTTTTAGTTGCATAAATTTGACCATCTTTAATAAACGTTGATTGTTTATCAGGAAGAAATTCCTCAACAACTCCAAGATATTGACCTGTTAAAACGATATCATTATCCTTTACTGATTTTTTATCCAATTGCATCAACAATAATCTTTTAATTTCCCAATTTCTTTCTATTTTAAGTAATTATTATTAAATAAAATAAATAAATTTAATGTATTAATTTTAAAAGAGATAACATTTTTACGGATGAAAATCAATAAAAAGCAATTAATCTCTCTCATCCAAAACACTGAACCATTTATTAAGCCTAAGATAGAATTAGAACAATATTGTATTGATGCTAATAGTGCGATAGATATAATATATTTTGCTGGTTTTGAGTACAACGATATTAGAAACAAATATATTATTGATTTTGGTTCGGGAACAGGAAGATTATCAATAGCAAGTGCCCTCTTAAATGCATCTGCTGTTTTAAGTGTAGATATAGATATATTTGCTTTAAGGACCTTAAAAAAGAATATTTTTAGATTAGAACTTGAAAATGTCATATTCCCTCTATGTTGTGACATAAATTATCTTGAATTTTCGAAAAATCCATTTTTCCAGAATTTAGATATCACTACAATAATGAATCCTCCATTTGGGGTACAAAAAAGAACTGCTGATCGTATTTTTTTAGAAAAGGCATTCTCCATTTCAAATGTGGTTTACTCAATTCATCTTGCTGGTGAAAAAGTATATAACTTCATAAACACATTTAGTAAGAAATTTGATTGGCATATTGATAATTATTTCCCTTATAAAATGATTCTCGAAAGATCTTTTCCATTTCACACTAAAAAAGTAAAAGCTATTGATGTAAATGTATTTAGGTTTGTAAAAAAAGAATAAAAACGCCTTTTATTTTGCTATAGAAGATGCATTAACCAATTATAAGAAGTAGAAAATTAAATTTAAGAATAAAAATTAGTATTTATTAACGGAAATCTTTCCAAGAATCTAACTTTTTGGGATATTTTGCATCTTCTCCCAACATTTCCTCTATTCTGAGAAGTTGGTTAAACTTCGCACAGCGATCAGATCTACATGTCGCTCCAGTTTTTAGCTGTCCTGTACAAAGACCAACCGCTAAATCCGCAATAAAAGGATCCTCAGTTTCTCCAGAACGGTGAGATACCATAACATTAAACCCATTTCTAAAAGACATTTTACATGTATCTATAGCTTCTGTAAGAGAGCCAATTTGATTCACTTTTAGTAATAAAGCATTTCCTGCTTTTTCATTTATGGCTTTTTCCAAAATTTTAATATTGGTAACCGTTAAGTCATCATCTACTATCTGCATTGTTTTATCAATCTTTGCTGTTAAATTTGCAAAACTTCTAAAATCCTTTTCATCAAATGGATCCTCAATTGATTTAAATGGATAATCTTGGATGAGATCGAGATAAAACTGTATTAAATCTTCTTCAATCAACTTTTTACCATCGATTTTATAAACCCCATCTTCATAAAACTCACTCGCAGCAGCGTCCATCCCTAAAACAAAATCAGTACCTACTAAAAATCCTGCTTCTTCAATGGCTTCAATTATAACGTCAACAGCTTCTGTGGTTGACGATAAATTTGGAGCAAAACCCCCCTCATCACCAACATTTATTGCTGAGGGACCGTATTTTTTGGCAAGCAAAGATTTTAATGTTTGGTATACTTCAGCAACATTTTGTATAGCATTTGAGAATGATTTGGCACCTATAGGTAAAACCATAAATTCTTGAATTGCCAAATTATTCCCAGCATGTTCTCCTCCGTTGATAATATTGCATGAAGGTATGGGTAAGAGATAATCTTGTCTAGTCTTGTTATATGCTAAAGTATGAATGTGTGCAAACAATGGTATTTCAGATAAATCAGCAGCCAATTTAGCAACGGCGAGTGATACAGACAAAATTGCATTAGCTCCCAAATTACTCTTATTTTCTGTGCCATCAATTCTTATCATCTCTTCATCAATTTTTGTTTGTTCACGCACATCAAATCCAACTAACTTTTTACTTAAAATTTCGTTAACATTAGATACAGCTTTAGTAACATGTTTCCCCTTAAACGGCTTTCCCCCATCCCTTAATTCAAGTGCTTCTAGTTCACCTGTTGATGCACCAGAAGGAACTGCTGCCCTTGCGAACAATTTTCCGGCATATACTTCAGATTCTACAGTAGGATTTCCTCGTGAATCTAAAATCCATCTTGATCTTATATTTGTGATTTTGAAATCAGTCATATATATTCAATAATTTTTTTTTTAGATATGAATATTAATAAGGAATTAAGAAAATTTAATTCTTAATATATTCTTTTAAAATGTAAACTCCTCTGTTACAAAATATGTCTCTTGAGAACAGACCTTTCGTTGAAAAATACCGTCCAAGGTTTCTAGATGAGGTAGTAAATCAAGAAGGTATAATTAGACGTTTGAAACAGTTTATAAAAGATAAATCAATGCCTCATCTCATATTTGCAGGTCCTGCAGGCACAGGTAAAACAACTTCTGCTTTAGCTATGGTTAGAGAATTATATGGGCGAAAGATGGCGGTAAACAGAACTTATTTAGAATTGAACGCTAGTGATGCCAGAGGAATTGATGTTATTAGAACCTTTATTAAAGATTTTGCCAAAGCCCGGCCTTCCATCGATATTCCTTTCAAAATTCTTATATTAGATGAAGCAGATAATATGACAGCACCTGCCCAACAAGCTCTAAGAAGAACAATGGAAAAATATACCAAAAATTGTAGAATGATTTTAATCTGTAATTATTCTAATAAAATCATTCCCCCCATCCAATCTAGATGTGTCGTTTTTCGATTCTCATATTTAAATAACTCAGATATCAAGAAGCGAGTAAATTATGTTGCAGAACAAGAAAAGATAACTCTGACTCCTGGGGGTCTAAATGCTCTCGTGGATGTATCTAGAGGCGATTGTAGGAGAGCAATAAATTACTTACAATCTTGTGGAACAATCTCCAGACAAATTGATAAGGATATTGTTTTTAGAGTTGCTGGAGAAGTACCGCCTGAGAGGATAAAAGATATATTAAAAGCTGCGTTGGAGAGTAAATTGCAGTTATCAATTAAACTCTTAAGCGATTTGATCAATGATTATGGACTTTCTGGACAAAACATTATTAAAAATATACATAAAGAGATTTATGACCTAAATATCTCTGAAATTTTAAAAATAGAATTAGCTAAAATTTTAGCTGAATTTGAGTATCGTCTGAGTCAAGGTGGAACAGAAGAGATTCAGCTACAAGCCCTACTCGCAAAAATCGTCATGTTGCAAGAGGTAGAATAGTTGAACCTTATGTCTTGCAACTAAGTTCTTTTTTAAGAAAATCATCTCCATCCTTTCCTTGGATCTTCTATCTTCATTTAGTTTTATTTCATCACTATATGCAATATCCCATAAGATTAATCCCGTAGCATTAACAGGTTGAAAGGACCATTCGTAAGTGGGATCAAATAACTGGATGAAATTTGTGTAAGTAATTTCACCTAATCCTAATTCCATAATTTTTTTAACCATGCGACGAACTTGTTGCCTTAGAAATGCACGACTTTTAAACTGAAATAATATGTAATCATCTATCACTGATAATTTTGCAAATTCTATATCTCTTATAGAATTCACTTCAATCTTTTCTCTTTTTGAAAAATTAATGAAATCATGTTGCCCTTCTAAAGCTTTACAGGCTTTCTTCATTATGTTAATGTCTAATGAGCCAAAATTCTGAAAATATGAGAGTGGTTTTGGAACCAAATACAAGTAATGCCGTAAAGTAGCATTGAAACGAGAGAGAAAATCCATTGGTACTCTCGCATAAGCCCAAATGCCTATCTCACTAGGTAATGCTGAATTAAGTTCCATTAGGATCGGTTCTTTTTCCATAATACAAGTGAAACATGCACCACGAGCAGATACATATCTATCTGTTCTACTCGCAGCTTCAAATCCAGATTCCTTGATGTTATTAATATATTTCTTTTCTATTAATGCGTGTATAAGACAATCCTCAATAGTTAGAAGATGAGGTTGTCTTTGAGATCCATAATATTTTGATTTCCCAATATAATAAAATTTGAAAAGATACCTTTTTTTTTCCATGTTATTAACTTCAATGATAATAAATCAATTAAAGATGCAAAAAATCATAAATATTTTTCTTTTTTTCCACGATTTTGAATTTTACAATCTGTTAGTTTAAAGAAAAACATTTTAATCTAAAGCAAATTTTTTATATTCAAAATTGAATTATGGTTAATAAATTACGAATTTATTATAATTTTAAATGAATTGCTATGGTAAGGATCGTTGCTTCTTTAAGAAACTTTCGTGATCGAATAAGAACATCAATAAGCATAAAAACCCAAAATGTATTGTTTTTCTTTGCTGTCTTTTTAGTTGTGTTTTTAGCTATTTTATTAAGGATAAGTCCAATATTCAGAGGTCCACGCCTAATTAAAGCATTTGATCCTTGGATACAATGGTATAACGCAGAATATTTATCAGATCATACCCTCTATGAATATTTTTCTTGGCATGATTTTAAAAGCTGGTATCCTTCTGGTTTTTACCGCGGAAGTTTACGACCGGGTCTAACCTTTACAGTTGTGATATTATACAAATTTTTGACTTTTTTTGGGGTACCAATATCATTGTATGATGTATGCTATTTCTTCCCTGCGATAATGGGAGGATTAACCGTATTATTAACTTATTATTTAGGAAAAGAAATTCTTGATCGAGGAACAGGATTAATTGCTGCGTTTTTTATGGCCTTCAATCCGGGATATATGCAACGTACAATGGCCGGATTCTTTGATAATGAAACTATTGGTGTTTTTGCTTCTCTGCTAACGTTTCTATTCCTTTTAAAGGGTATTAGAACTGGAAAATTTATATATTCTGTATTTGGTGGAATGGCCTTAGGATATCTATCTCTAAGCTGGGGGGGATATCAGTTTGTCTATTTAATTATTCCTATTCTTAGCATTTTATTGATTCTTACTGATAAGTATAACGAAAATATATTAATTACTTATGCAGGGATTGAAGGTATCGGTTTATTGATTTTTTCTGTATATACTAGATTTGATTTTAATGCATTATTCACTGATATTGAAACTGGTGGCGTCTTCTTATTTACTGTAATTCTAATAATATTTCATATAATTCAATCAAAAAAGAAGGATCATCCTACATTATATAATAGTATTATAAATTTTGTGAAATGGGGTTTTGTGCCAGCATTATTGATTGGAGCGATAATATTATGGGTTGCACCAGAACTTATTCCTTTTGGTTTTGGTGCTCGATTCCAAACTATCCTTAATCCCTTGTTTCGAGAAGAAGTAAGCTTAGTAGCTTCCGTTGCCGAGCAGATGCCAAGTCCTTGGAGTGTTTTTTATTATAATACATTGATTCCGTTAGCACTGACACCCCTTGGAATATATTTCTGTTTTAAAATTTTGAATGCTCCAGAAATTTTTTTAATGGCATTTGTAATTTTAATGTTTTACTTTACAGGTAGCATGATCCGAATTATTCTCATATTCGCTCCCGCAGTCTCTTTAATGGGTGCATATGGATTAGTAAGTGTTCTGAAAATTTTTGGCAGTTTTTTAGGAGAGAGGAGAGAGGGAGTAAGTAGAAAAAGAAAAAGACAATTAAAAGGCACTATAGGAAATTCTGAAGTACTGGCTATATTTATGATTGTAGGGTTTTTAGGTATTGCTCAGATTGTTCACGCAACAGATATTTCTATTGACCAATTTTCTTATACTCAGATTTCTCCAGGTGCTGTTGTTCATGATTGGGAAGAATCCTTAATGTGGATGAGATCAAATTTAGAAGGTACCGATGTGGTTGTATCCTGGTGGGATTATGGCTATTGGCTCACCCCTATTGGTAATGTGACTACCGTTAATGATAATGCAACCATGAATTCAACTAGAATAGGTTTAACGGGAATGGCACTTATGCAAACTAATGAACTTTATAGTGCAAAAGCATTTCGCAGATTAAAAGCAGATTATGTTTTAGTCTATTTTGGTTTGATGATTACTGGACTGGGTGGAGATGAAGGTAAATGGCCTTGGATGGTAAGAATTTGCAATGATAATTATCCTAGGTATAAAGCATTAGGTATGGAAGAAGATAATTGGGGTACTGATTTTGTTTTTAATGAGAGTTCATACCAAGATCCTAATACGGGAAGAATGTGCCCAAATTGGTTTAAGAGTCAGTTAGTAAGACTAATGTTCTATGGAGTCCCTACAGATCCAGCGGCCCTTCAAACAAATGATATAAGAAGAACTTATGCTCAATTAATTAATAACGAAAACAATCCGACTTGCGATGGTAAATTATGGAAAGACTATATTCCTGACAATGGAATGTATGATTTTAATATATTTATTCCCACCTATATATCAACATTAGGCTTAGTTAAACTTTATAAAATTGACTATACCATCTTAGAATCTAAATTCATAATAGAAGAACCAGAAGTTTTTGAAAGTGGCTATGCGACATTTAATCTAAAAAATACTGGTACAAAAGATTTATACATTAGAAATGTTAAAATTAATGGAACTGAATATGATTTTGTTTTGGGTGAACACCAAGGAGAAGGTCTAGTAGAGGACCAAGAATCAGAAATGGTTTGGGTAGATATAAAATCAAAAGGAACAACTTTTCAAAAAGACGATGTTGTCAATATTAGTGTGACAGCAAGATCATTAGGTTTAGAAGGTAAAATTTATGAATTTACAAATAGTACTAAAAATTTCTTTGTAAAAGAACCTAAAGAAGGAGCTATTAGAATTAATAAAGAGAATAGCAAAGTGATCCTAAAAGAAACTACAATTTCAGACATATATCTTGAAGTGGAAAACATTGGAGATACGGTTGAAGTCTTAGAGAGATATTATATTAATGAGGATACTCCAGGAAACAAAATCAATCCTAATAATATTCAATATCTTAGTGGTTCTTCAATATTAAAGCCTGGAGAAAAAGCGGAAGTAAAATTATCTGATGCTGCTACTGGTTTTTACCCCATTAGGAATTATGAAAAGATTGGTGTTGCAAGCCCTAATAATGTAAGAGATCAGGTATTATTTACATCAAGCATTGAAAATTATTCTCTATCCATATTAAAAAGAGAAAGAATCATTTCTCCTGAAGCATTTGCAGCAATCGCTAGTTACGATAGGGTCCATATCCCTATTGATTTTGATTTAAGTCATGGAATTACTTATGATAACGGAACCACCTTACTAACAATTAAAGTAAAAAATACTGGAGACATCATATTTGGGATAGATTCAATTTATCTATCAGAATCTCTAGTAGAAGTTGATTATGACGACTTCAACACCGAAAGTGGAAGTTTACTTCTAGATAAAAATAATGAGGATGTTATAATTATTGACGCATCTGATTATGGTAATTTTGAGGTTAATGATGAGATTTTAGTCTGTATTACTGGAAGTTTCGGCTCTACAGTGACCTCAGATATTGGTTATATTCACACTATAAAAGATGAACCAGATATTGAAATAATTGAAAGTATTGATAGCACAATAACTTCATTTATTTATGCAAATGAAACAGGGAAATTATTAATTAAAAATACTGGAGATGAGATAGTTACAATTGATGAAATTTATGTAAATTCCACTCTCGTTGCTAATACTACATATCTCTATGGTAGTTCATCTTTGGACATTCAAGAATGTGCAATAGTATCATTTGATATTCCTAATTTGAAGATAAATAACTCTAATGAAATGATAGTAAATGTTACAACTACTTCAACAGCAGAAACTGTTAGTATTTTAAATGCTTTTGTAGATCCTACATATTATAATATAGCTATTGATGATGATAATACAATTGTCGATAACTCAAGAAACATGACTTTAGTTTTTTATAACAATGGGTATTCCAATGTAACGATTGAATCCGTTTATGTGAATGATACATATGTTCCATTATCGAATCTTTATACATATTTCAGTAATTCATGGGTACCATTAATTAGCAGTAATTTACAAGCTTTTGAAGTTGGTATCGGAGATTCAATGCAATTAACTATTCGAGTTAGCGATCTTGAATTAATTACGTTCCTAAGTATAGATGTTGATGATGAATTGGTAATACTAATTCGAATGAAAGAGGGTGCTGAGATTTATCATGAAGAAATTGTGGTGCCCTAAATACTCACTCAAATTATAATTTATTTTTCACTACTTTTTTCAGAAAAAGTCATAACGTATAATTCATTAGAATATCTATAGACTTGTCTCCTATATATTCACTTAACGTTAAATATTAAATTATACAAAACTCATGAATTAATTCTTATGACTACCGAGTTTCAGCTTAAAACTGAATTTGAACCTGCCGGAGATCAACCTCAGGCTATTTCAACTCTTGCAAAAAACATTCAAGATGGAGAAAGATTTCAAACCTTATTAGGGGCCACAGGAACAGGAAAAACATTCACAATTGCTAACATAATACAAGAGATTCAAAAACCCACTCTTTTAATGGCACCTAACAAAACACTATCTGCACAATTATATAACGAGCTCAAAGAGCTATTTCCAAACAATGCAGTTCATTATTTCGTGTCATATTATGATTATTATCAACCAGAGGCATATATGCCTGTTTCAGGGTTATACATTGAAAAGGATTTCTCTGTAAATGAAGAAATTGAACGATTAAGATTAGCATCTGCTCATGCAATCCGAACGAGAAAGGATGTTGTAATTGTTGCAACTGTATCATGTATATATGGTGTTGGGGATCCCGAATACTGGGAATCAGTGACCCTATATGTAGAAATAGGTCAAAAATTGACAAGATCTGAAATTCTTTCTAAATTAGTAAGAATAAATTATGAAAGAAAGAGTACAGATTTCAAACCAGGTTCAGTAAGAGTAAGAGGCGATATTGTCGATATATTTCCTGCTTACACAGAAGTTGCGATTCGAATATCAATGTTTGGAGATGAAATAGAGTCAATTCATGAAATCCATCCAATATCTAATAACATTATAAGAGAATTATCCAATTTCCGCGTTTTTCCTGCAACTCATTTCATGATTCCTGAAGAAAATAAGGGAAAAGCTTTGCAATTGATTAAAGAAGAATTAAATGAAAGGATTGAGTATTTTAAAAAGCAAAAAAGGTATGCTGAAGCTCAGAGAATTGAGAGGAGAGTAAAATTCGATTTGGAAATGATGCGAGAAATGGGATGGTGTAAAGGAATCGAAAATTATTCAAGGCCACTTTCTTTAAGAGCACCTGGAACACCCCCAATGACATTGATTGATTATTTTCCGGAGGATTATTTGATAGTAGTTGATGAAAGCCATGTTACCATACCTCAAATTCATGGAATGATTGGTGGAGATCGATCACGTAAAAAAAATCTAGTTGAATATGGCTGGCGTTTACCTAGTGCTTTTGATAATCGACCCCTTACATTTGATGAATGGGAAAGTAAAATCAAAAATATCATCTTTATGAGCGCAACCCCGGGAGATTATGAACTAAAAAAAAGTGGAGGAATTTCTGCAGAACAAATCATTAGACCAACTGGTTTAGTTGATCCTGAAGTTGAAATTCGACCCGCTAAAAATCAAATTGATGATTTATTAGATGAGATACGAAAAGTCGTAGCTAACAATGGTAGAATTTTAGTAACTACACTCACAAAGAGAATGGCTGAAGATATTGCGGAATACTATTCGGAATTGGGGATGAAAATAGCATATCTGCATTCCGAAGTAGATACAGTAGAAAGGTTTGAAATTTTAAGGCAGTTGAGAGATGGTACCCATGATGTTGTTGTAGGTATTAATCTTTTAAGAGAAGGGCTTGATCTTCCAGAAGTCAAACTAGTTGCGATATTAGATGCTGATAAACTCGGATTCTTAAGAGATACTCGCTCTTTAATCCAAACAATTGGTAGGGCTTCGAGGAATGTAGAAGGTAGAGCAATTTTATATGCTGATAGGATTTCAACGGCAATGAGAGAAGCGATCAATGAAACAAATAGAAGAAGGAACAAGCAAATCGCATATAATGAAAAAAACAATATTACTCCCCAAACAATCCAAAAGAATATTTTAAAATCTTTATCAGATGAGAAAGAATATAAAGAAAGGGAAGTCAAGAGACTTAAACAAAGTGTTAAGTCAAAGATAGAACAATTAGAAAAAGAAGGAGATATTGACATAATTCTTCAATATCTTGAAACTAAGATGTATTTAGCAGCGAAAGAACTTCGATTTGAAGATGCTGCTTATCTACGTGATAAAATTAAGGAACTAAAGAAGGATTACAAAATTTAGACTTAAAATTTATATAAAGGATACATACTTACACATTTAAATATAAGAAGTTTTTAAATAATTTCTCATCCTAAAGTGATTTACTAAATAAAAGTGATTTATATGTCTAATTTTATTGATGAAATTGTAGAATTGAACGAGACCAAAGTTTTAGAATTATTAAAAGAAAGGCTTGCCAAGAATGATGAACCATTGTCAATTATGGATGATGTAAAAACTGCCATGAAAGATATTGGAGATAGATTCCAAAACAAAGAATATTTCTTACCGGATTTGATTATGTCAGGAGAAATTCTGCGACAAATCTTTGAGGAATTAGGTCCTAAATTAAAAGAGGTTCAAAGCTCTGAAGAAAAAAAAGGAAAAGTATTATTGGGGACAGTTGCAGGAGATATTCATGATATTGGTAAGGATGTGGTGAAATTCATGCTAGAAGCAAATGGATTTGACGTATTAGATTTAGGCATAGATGTCCCTGCAAGTATGTTTATCGAAAATTTAAAAGAGTTTAAACCTAAAGTTTTAGCACTAAGTGGATTTTTAACCCTAGCGTTTGATTCAATGAAGGAAATCATTCAAAAAGTAAAGGAAGCGGGTTTACGTGATACGGTAAAAATTATGATTGGAGGGGGTACTGTAGATGAAAGGATTGTTGAATATGTGGGTGCAGATGCTTACGGAGATAGTGCTGTAGAAGCTGTAAATTTGGCTACAAAGTGGTCGGAGGTGTAAATACAATGAATGAAGAAGAAATTGAACGACTTTGTGAATTAAGAAAGCAAAGATATATTGATGCACTGGAAATGAAAGAACCAGATCGAGTACCATATGCACCAAGGGGCACCCTTTATGCTGCTATTCAAAATGGGATGACCGTTAAAGAGGCAAATTATAACCCTGAAAAAATGTATGAAGCTGCTTTAAAAATTTTGCCACAATATGAATGGGATTTAGCCTCCAGTGGCATTTTAGGTTTGCAATCTGGTCCCATCATGGATTTGTTGGAAGTAAAGACTTTAAAATGGGCGGGAGCTAAAAATCCTGAATTTCAATTACCAGATAATTCAACAGTTCAATATATTGAAGGGGAATATATGAAAGCTGAGGATTATAAGGAAATTCTCGCAGATCCAACTCATTTTATAATTCGTAAAGTACTACCCAACCTGTGTGGCGTTTTTAAACCATTTAACCAGTTTCCAAATTTTGCTGGTCTCCAATTATTAAATGGATTAATGGGTATACCAATGTGGGTCATGAATCCAGAGGTAATGAAGCTAGTGGAAAAAATTGGTGAAGTAAGACAACTAATGGAGAAATCAAGACAGGTTAGTATGAAATATTTAGATGAGATGAAAAAGTTAGGCTTTCCTTCGCTTAATATGAGGAGGGCAGCATTTTCATTTGCTCCATTTGATATGATTGGTGATCAACTTAGAGGTCTGAGGGGTGTAATGTTAGATATGTATCAACGACCAGAAGATTTAAAGGCATTAATTGAAATGTTCATCGAACCATTGAGTGAGATAGTGTCTCCGGAATCCGTAAGTAGACCTCAAGAGATAACTCCTATGGTATTTATGCCATTACACAGAGGAGCCGATGGATTTATGAGTGATGATCAATTTGCGGAATTTTATTGGCCATCATTAGCAAAAGTAATGGATAATTTTATTAAAAAAGGTTATATTGCAACACCTTTCATAGAAGGATCTTATAACGATCGACTTGATTATCTTGAAGAATTCGCAAAATCACATAAAGGAAAAGTATGCTATATGTTTGATAGAACGGATATAATTAAAGTTAAAGAAAGAATGGGTGATTATGCTATTATTCGAGGAAATATTCCTGCGACATTATTTATTGCGGGAACTCCAACACAAATGGAAGATTATGTGAAAAAGATCCTTGAAGGTTGCAAGGAAGGTGGAGGGTATATTCTTGACGGGGGAGTAGGGCTCCCTGAACGATCAAAACATGAAAATGTAATGGCTGTAACAAAAGCGCTTGAAAAATATGGTTATTCTAGAAAATAAACAAAATTCCCAAATTTTACTTTTTCAGAATTTTTTCAATACTACCAAACCTTTAAATTAAAAAATTAAGAATAAAGCTGTTTAGAAATATACTCTTCAAAATTGAAAAAGCTATATATAAAAGTAATCCATATATATCAATTGAAAAATATAATCCAATAAAAAAAAGGAAAAAAAAATGTCAAGTGAAGTATTAATATATGAAGTTAAAGATCAGATTGCATATATTACATTAAACAATCCAAAGCGAAATTTATTAGACCCTCCCTTATGTAAAGCATTGGGAAAAGCATGGGAGCGCTTTGCTGATGATCCTGAAAGCAGAGTTGGAATTCTCAGTGCGAATGGCCCAGACTTTAGTTTTGGTGCAGATCTCAGAGTCAGGGGCTTACTAAAAGATCTTCGTAAAGCATTTCCCCCAAATGGGACCAAAATCCTGAAACCAATTGTTGGGGCTGTGCATGGTACTGTCGCGGGAAGCGGATATGGACTTGTGATTCGTGGTACAGATATAACCTATGCCACAGAAGATACTCAGTTTATCTTTGGCGAAGCATGGGTCGGAATTGTTGGTGGAATTATTGAATATACACCCTACATGCCTTTTAAGGTTGCTATGGAATTTTATATGGGAGGCCAACCAATGAGTGGCAAACGGGCTTATGAAGTGGGTTTAGTCAACCATGTAACAAAAAATAAGGAAGAGCTTATGATAGAAGCTACCAAAATGGCTGAAATACTACGTGACAATGCGCCATTAACCCTCAAAGCGATTAAATACGGGCTTTACAAGAATATGGAACCTGCAGCAAGAACAGCAGCGCGTTTAGCACAGGAGGAATTTGATGCATTTATTCAACCCCAATTAGATAGTGAAGACCTGCAGGAAGGTATCAAGGCGCTTAGTGAAAATAGAAAGCCAATATTTAAAGGTCGTTAATCTTTCGCTCTTGGATTTTTTTTAAAAAGACACTGATGAGAAACTCATAAGAATTAGTAAATTTTATTTCTTTTTTACAACTAAAAAAATAAGTATTTGAATTTAAAAAATTTAGATTTAACCAAAGATATTTAAGCTACTTCTTTCAGGGTGCTCATTTCTTACTTTTACCATCTTGATTGCGTTATTAGGACAATTTGCAGCACAAGTTCCACATCCTATGCACATTTCTTCTCTGATTTTCATTGTCTCATCTGATGAATCTGGTTTACTTGGCCAGATATGATAGATAGCTTCATTTGGACATTTTTCCATGCATATTTCACATTTTGTACAGAGTTCCATATCGAATTCCGGAGAAAAATTGGTTTGAAAAACACCTTTATAATGATATAATTTTGCAGGAAGTAATACTCCACAATGGCAACTACAACAATTACAAATCCACTGTGAGGTCTCCTTACTGGTATCCGCAACAGTATTATGTACAAGTCCCGCTTTCTCAGTTTCTCTAATAAATTCAATAGCTTCTTCTTTAGTTAATCTCCTTGCTCCATAAGAGATCTGTCGTTCCGCGGCTTCTCCAGTTAAAAAACAACCCAGTTCAGCAGGTGCATGTTCACAGGGCTCACCTGTATATTCCCCAATTATGCGACACTGGCAAGGTACGACAGCAAAAGATTCATTCTTATCAATCATATCTTTAACTACCTCATAAGGAAGAACCTTAGTTTCAACATCGAAAGATTCATCAACTTTGATTAGTTTCTCCTCAGAATCATATGGAAGCAAAGGACGGAATCCTCTTCTAATACTCTCATCATCCTCTAAATCTGGTGCTCTGTTTTTGAAGATGTATCGATATATCTCCGCAACTTTACGAAGATTTTCTTCAGAATCCTTACGTCTTATGAAATACATTTCAAATACCCCTGGTACAAGAGGGAGTAATCTATAATCTGAACCAAATCTTAAAATAGTACCATTTCTCGCTGATCTTCTTAATAGTGCTTCTATTTCTTCTTCTGATTTACCTGTTTTTTCCGCTAGTTCTTTTCGTGATGTCACCATACCAATATTATTAAAATGAGACAGAATTCTAATCTCATCTTCATTCCAGAAGATCTTCATCAATTTGAATATTTTTTTGTGGTTAGGAGTAGTAATTCTACCAATTTGCAGCTTTTGCCTTACAATTTCATAATCATCAACTTCAGTCATAAAAATATTGAGGATTTGATATATTATAAATCTTTCATTTTGCCATGAACCTTGATTTTAAGGATTTTAAAATCTGTTTTGAGGAAAAAGAATGAATTTCTCTAATTTTTTAATTTCTTTTAAAGGTCCTAGAAATAATCAAAACTTTATCAATTCATTCCATTTATCAAGAAACTTAAGCTTATAAAAGGGAAAAAAAAAAA
>JBHLNR010000210.1:0-5875 GCA_048941385.1 Promethearchaeota archaeon | reverse complement strand
ATAATTAAAAACATTTTGGAAGGTAAAATTGAGGAAGCTCTTAAAATAATTTATAAACATTATCCTTTTCCTAGAAGTGTTGAGAGAGTTTGCCCCGGTTATTGTATGTTACATTGTACAGCAGGAAAAAAGGGAGATTCAATCCAAATTCCGATGATAAAACGTTATTTAGTGGATAATTATGGTCCACTTGAGGATTATTACAAATGTAAACCAGATATTGGAAAAAAAGTTGCTATAATAGGAACTGGTCCTCTTGGTCTCACTGTTGCATTTTATTTAAGAAAATATGGTATAAATATAACGATGTATGAAGCTTTAAGTATAATTGGAGGTATGATGACAACAGAAATTCCTGAGTTTAGACTTCCTAGGTCAGTTTTGAACACAGAAATAGAACATCTACAAAAATGTGGGATAGACATCTTTACTAATAAAAGGATTGATAAAAAATTTGGTATTGACCAATTATTTGAATCTGGATTTGATGCTGTAGTGATAGGGATAGGCACTCAGAAGGCTAAATGGTTGAAACTTCCCGGAGAAGACTCAAAAATTATTATACAAGCACTTGAATTCTTAAGAAGATTTAATTTGAAGCAGGAAATACCAGATCTACAAGGAAAGAAGGTTGTAGTAATAGGTGGAGGGAGTACTGCTACAGATGCTGCACGAGTTGCTAAACGACTTGGAGCAGAGGTTTCTATTTTATACAGAAGAGAAAAAGAACATATGCCTGCGGGTAAAGCAGAAATTGAAGATACAGAAAATGAGGGGATCCATATTGAATTTTTAATTACACCAAAAGAATTCTATTGTACTGAAGATGAGTATCAGGGTATTGTGTGCCATCGAATCGAACTAGGAGAACTCGACGAAAGCGGTCGACCTACTCCGACACCTATAGAAGATATTGAAATTGAAGTGGAAGCAGACTATATTATAGAAGCGATAGGTCAAGAAACGGATCTAACTGGATTTGATTTAGATAAATTTAAAATTACAAAACAGAATACTTTTGTAGTAAACGAGAATTTCTTCACGAGTGTTGCCAGAGTGTTAGCAGGGGGAGATTGTGTTGTTGGATCAAAAAGTGTGGTTGATGCTGTAGCACATGGAAAAATAATTGCTGACCAAATCTACGATTTTTTGAAATAATTCTTTTTTAGTTTAACAATGAAAATAGATTAATTATAATATACTTATTAACAATCAAATTATAATATGCTTCTGCATTAAAATAATTATAATGACATTACTTCAGATCTTAGCAGTTTGTGGAATGCTTAGTCCCATTATATATACAGCTATGTGGATAATTTGTGGAAGATTAGATCCTAATTATAATCATATTCGGGATGATATTAGCTCATTATTTGCAGTTGGTGCTCCCAATAGACGCCTCGCACAATCATTCGTGATTATAGAAAGTGTTTTATTGTTTGTGTTTTTTATTGGATTACATGCTGGAATAGATGATGGTGGTGGCTCTATTCTTGGACCCATTGCACTACTGATTAGTTCTATATTAGGAATATTGATTGCTTTATTTTTTCCTCTTGATGAAGGAGGCGAATTCACAACATATAAGGGAAAAATGCACATAGCCTTAGTAGTCCTAATGGGATTATTCGCTATTGCGGGGATGATATTTCTTTGGATCCGATTACAGGACGTACCTGAATGGAGGAGTTTTGCATTATTTTCACTTATTTCAGCTATTCTTTCATTAATTGGTGTAGTTATTTCGAGTATTTTTGCCGCAGGTAAATATAGGGGGATAATCGAGAGGATTATGGTAACTCCCTACCAATTATTCTACTTTGTTCTTAGTCTGATGGTATTTCTGAATAATTGATATATGATAAAAAAAAAAAGGAAATAAATGGAATTTCTCGTTTTTTAATAATTTCAAAGTATATTTATTATTTTAAGCAGCAGTACGATACATCTTAAGAGCAAGTATAAAGGTGTATTGCCCATTGACAATGATGACGAATCGTTCAATCAAGCCCATTATCTCACTCCCAGCTGCTATAACTAAAATCATTGTAAATATGAATGTAAGGATAACTGTTATTAACGAATATAAATCATATCCTTTCCACTCGTTCACATTCCGGAATCCTCGCCATAATGCAATCATCCCTCCCAAAGCTATAAATCCCATTATCATTACAAGTATAAAATGCCCCGTACCTGTAGCTCCAGTAGGTTCACCACCATAATTCAAGGGAAAAAATATAGTTACAACAAATCCTAAAATACTACTAATAAGTAATAAAACTGGACCCACAATTGAACCTTTTAGCTCCTTTATTAACATAACAAATCCAATAAGGAATACAGTAGATAAACTGTAATTGATTAAGTTCATTATGTCAAATAATAGTTTATTCGGTGCTCCAAGCGCCATTAATGAGCTTACATCATCTCGAATGTGACTGTAATCCGATTGTAATATTCCTCCTAGAATCCACAGCATTGTAAATATAATTGGGCTTAGCATTCCACAAATTCCATAGATTTTTTGATAGTTCACCATTAAAATCATTTTGAAGATATTTTTAGTAGTAGTAAAAATTTTTTGTGTAATATTTGTTTTATTGTTATTAAATGAAATCCTAGAAAACCTAAAAATTGAAGTTTAAAAGAGGTGTTTCTCTTTTCTATCTATAAGATAATAGAAGGATATAAATAACTAAATCAGTGTTGTAATCTTGGTTCCATCTAATTCCGAATCTAACAATCAGAAATCATCTAAATTATTATCAACAACACCAGATTTTAATGCTATGATTCGGATTACGTTTTGGAACGGATTAGGTTTCATCTTTATCATGTTTATAAGATCTTACGTTGTTCTTTTCTATTTTGGTGGTACAGGAGTTGTTTTTGGAATCATCATGGCATTGCAACCTTTTGCGAGACTAATTTCAATGCCATTTATAGCATATTTAACTGATCATTCTTCTAAGAAAAAACTTGTTTTAATCGGTTCTTTGGGAAGAACGCTAGCATATTCCTTATATTGGATTTCACTTGTCATTAATAATTTAACTTTATTTGGAATTGGAACATTCTGTCAAGGATTACTTGTAGGTTTCTTTTGGCCACCTTTTTTTTCTCTAATTTCAGATAAATCATGCAAAGAGAATAGAACTCAGGCATTAGCAACAGGTAGGGGTAAGATGATTGGTTATGGATTCCTTGTGGGAGCATTTATCAGTATTCCTATATTTGCGCTAGTGAGTATATTCATGCCTGATAATATTACACTAATGTATAGCCCAATATTAATATTTGCAATACTTAATTTAATAGCAGGATATCGATTTCATGTGAGAGTGGACGAAAATCTCACTTGGGAAAAATACTGCAAATCTGTTGATGATTCAGACATAGAAATACAGAGTTTAATGAGTAATGGGGTTATCAATGGCGAAGAGACGATTTTGGCGGTTGAGGTCCTTGAGAGCACTGAAAAAAATAATAAAAAGTTCAATAAATCATTTCTTGTCGGTTTTATTGCCTTGATTCTAGTGATACTTATCACTTCTATGGCTGGAACAATATTTTCAATGTTTATATCGGCATATTTGATTCAAAATCTCTTACTAGATGTCTCTAAAAATATAAGACCAATAATTGTAATGATAGTCTATTTTCCAGCACAAGTTCTTTCTCAGTTAGCTGCACCAAAATTAGGTAAATTATTTGACCGAATCTCCCCAACTATAAGTGCAATAGTTATAAACGTATTCAAAGCTCTAATGATTTTGTTACTAATTGGTGCCTTCACATCTATTGATTTTGGTCTTATTCTAATATTTTTATACATCGCTTTAGAATCAAATTGGTATCTACTTCAAGCAATTATGAGCAGAGTTTCTATAAAACATAGAGGAAAGGTGTTCGGTTTGCATATGTGGGTTGATAGATTAGGTAGAGTCATTGGTCCTTTAGTAGGAGGACTTCTTTGGGATACTTTGCCCGATACAGCACCTTTTATAGTTTCAATAATTATTACTTTGTGCTTAATACCAGTATTTGTATTTGCAGTTCGAAAATTGAGCCCTTATATGGGTGAAAAAGTAGAGATAGATAGTATAGGACTCCTCAAGATTAAAAAATCAGATCAAAATTAAAAAGAAAAAAAAGGAAAAAATATTCTTAGAACTATTTTAAGGGGTCCATGGAACGGGAAAGGATAGATTTAAATCTATGAATATTCCAGCATATAATGTTGAAAAGGATATCTTAAATTCCAAATCAGCAGCCGTAGTATTTAATGCTGCAAAATAAGCTGGAAAGAAATTCACTGTGATATTATTATTAGGTTGTGAACTAAAGGAATGAATTGTGCCATAATAATTATTTAAAGTCTGCCCAATTTTAACAGCAGGAGACGCTGATGCATTGTAGATATAAAAATCCATTGTAAGATCATAAATGGCATATATTCCTTGATTGTCTACATCAAATGTTATGGTAATATTAAAAGTATCATCTGCAGGTGAGGGTGTTCCCTTATGGTCATAAACAGGATAAATAGTAGGATGAATATCAAAATCAAGATTCATTCCACTATAAACTAGTGATCCGAAATATCCTGCTATCCCTAAACCCATAATTGTTCCAAGAACTTTAAATAACATACTAAGTTTAAATTTCCTTTTCATGTTTACAGTGTATTCTTTACTCCCACGCAATTCTAGAGCTTCGACTAAATATTGTAAAGCCCTTATTCCGGATGATGCTAATAATAACCACGCAATTAATTGTAGCCCTAATAGGACCTGTAATAAACCTGGAATGTCTATTCGATAAGTACCTAAAGCTACACCTGGTGTGAATCCCCCAAACATGTAGAATAAATAGATACCAGAATAGATGACTGCACCAAAAGCAACTAATCGATTTGCTGGGGTATCTTTTGGAAAAAGGTGCCGAAGCATTGAAAAGACAACACCAATAATCCCAAAAATAATAATCGCGATTTTGAACGCAGTACTAAACGTCATGATGTTATAGGCTTGCAGAATCTCAAACAAAACTAGTGGAACCACGATGTAAAATAGTGCAGAAAGCAGCCCATATAAAATCATTTTTCCTATTTGTACTTCCATAAAATCATACCAAATTTTTTTATTGAAATTAACAGATTAATGGGCATTTACCTATAAAACTCTTTTTATTAATTAAGGTAAACAACAATTCAAAATGGAAAAAAAATAGAAAATTCAGGAAAATATCTAGATTATTCTTCCCGACTTAATTCTATAGATTTTTTCACATATTCTTGAAATTTCTCTTTAAAGTCCCCTATAGATTCAACAGTTTCTTGAAACATTTCAAGCCATTTTATCTCAGCTTCAGCATGAAGTCTCCAATGCTTTAAAGGAAGAATATTAAATGGGCTAAATTCATACGAAAAATGAGAGCTTACAATTTTTTCACCCTCATCAGCATGTTGGAACATCAATTTGATTTGCTCAATTTGCTTATTTATTGAATCTAATAGAAAATCTTTACCTACGTTTGAACCAAAAAGTGTAATAAAAGGCATAGTCGAATCAATATTATAATAGGTATCCTGACTCTCAGTCAAAAAATATTTCATCTGTTCTTGAAATTCCTTTTTACCTTTTGTAGTTAATCTATATATCGTCTTTTCAGGACGTTTGCCTTCTTGCTTAGTACCACTTTCTTTAAGGAATCCCTCCCTTTCTAATTGTTTCAATGTATAATAAAAGGAAGCATTTGTAGCTTTAATATAATGATCATAATGCCATTCATTTGCAATAGTAATTAGCTCATATCCGCTCATAGGTTTAGGAATTTGATTCATCACCCCTAAAATGAACGTTTTCAA
>JBHLNR010000209.1:0-5936 GCA_048941385.1 Promethearchaeota archaeon | reverse complement strand
ATCTTTCCAACCAAATTTATTACAATATACAAGTTTATTTTGATGATAAATTGCACAAACAATGCAACCAGTTTTATTATCATCTATATAACTCTGAAATTCTAGTGATAATCTTTCAAAACCGATAGGATTTAATTTTTCAATTTTCATTAAAATTATGTAAAGTGCCTTGGTTTATATTACTATTTTAAAGTTAATCTTGTATAATTCCACTTTTTAAAAAGCTCTAAGTTTGAGAATTTTTCAATTTTCTCTCAATTGCCTTTGAGATTAGGATGGAAAGGTAAATTCAGTTTCTGATTTCAATGAAAATTCCTTTGAAAAAATTGAAGGTATTTATGGAAATATTGGAGAACTTCTTTAAGATAAGAAATAGTTTAATTAATGAAAAGATTAAATTATATATCAAAAAAAGGTGGAAACATAATGAATGAAATTTCTATAGAGATTGTTGAAATCCTCGAAAGGGGAGAGTGCCCTGCAGGGCATAAAGTTGGTGATACATTTAAATATCCCGATGATATCGGTAAACTTTGCCAGACTGCATATCATGCGATTTTTCCGTCTATCACCACATTAAGATTTGATGGTTCCTTTCCATGGTCCGAAGATAAGGATACCACGATGCTTTGTTGTCCAGATCCGAATAATCCTGTAGTGTTCAAAATTACTCGAACAAAAACAGAATCAGAAGAATAACTTTTAATATCTTTCTATATTTAAATCTTAAATTTTCTTTTTGTGAAAGTTTTATTCTGTTTTATTTATTTTTTTTGTTATATTTTCATTGTAGGACCTTAGTAGGGAGGAAGACTTTAAATAACGGGATGACAATATTTATCACATGAAGAAATTCAGTAGATCTTTGTTTATATTAATTCTAATCAGCTGGAATACCATATTAATAGAGAATTGGGAATTCACTATGGAAGAACACAATGTTATTCGTGAACATTATCCAAAATCTTCCTCTTTCCATAATTTAACCGGGAACTACATGGAAACCTATATTTATGAGAATGGCGACATATTAACCGGAGAAAGCCAAAAGATTATCGCTCCTATCCTAATTGATGATACATTAGAAAATCATACATGGATCTATATTAATAATACATATCCATGGTGTTCAGGAGCGGGGACTCCAGAAAATCCGTATGTAATTGAAAATGTTTACATTGACGGTCTTTACATGTCCAACACCTACATCCATTATTCTAACATATTAATTAGGCATTCAAGAGCATATTTCATAATACAAAATTGTAGCATTCACAAGAATGGGAAAAACGAGCGTGGATCTATCTTCTTTTATAATGTAACTAATGGGATTTTGCAAGATAATGAATTAACGCTCAATGGAAACGCCATTCATCTCTTTGAAAGCCATGAGTTCCTAATTCGGGATAATTATGTTGAAAGCATTATAGATCAATACGTCGTTGGAACGGGAAAAGCAATTTGGTGTGATGGATATGGAAATGGAAATGGTAGTTGTAACAATACAATTCAAAATAATACCATAATTAACCATTACGATGGAATTGTCGCTCATTTTAGCTTAAATCTTAATATAACTGAGAATTTTTTAAACAACACGTTATTTGGGCATTATCCAGACTCAGGAATATACCTGGTGGATACGAATTACAGTTCTATAACTTTTAATACATTTGCAGGAGATTATGCAGAATTCTTAGAGGAAGGGCAATCAATCATCACTCAAGAGAATTGCGAAGGGAATGACGTTTCAAATGCTTTTATAATTGTTGGGTCATTAGATAGCTCATCCCTACGACTTCAGCAAGATACTACTTGGTTTTCCTTAACCAACAGTAATTACAATTATATTTATGGAAATATAATATTCAAACCTGGTTACATTCCCCCAGAGAATATTGGAGTTGACATTCTTTTATTTCTTATTTTAACACTTGCTCTCTTTTCGTTAATTGTAATTGTAAAACAGAAACCTTTAAGAAAGAAGTAGTAATTATTTTCCTTTTTGATTGAAAGTCAATTGGTTTGTAGAATAATATTCGTATCCTCATTTATTATACAGCCTTATAAGGAATGTTATATTTGGCACTCTATCAGCGTTTGTACAAAGAGGGCACGATCAAATTCAATTTTAATCTAATTCATACCAATTAGCTATATCAAGTAGTCCCAGAACGTTGTATTGTACCCCCTTTAATTCTTCTTTATGGATTTGGTGTATTTTATAAACCCATCCTGATATATGAACATTACTTGCTGGTATTAATGGTCGATTAACATCAAAAATATATGATTGAATGTTTCCATAGATTTCTGATTGTTTAGTTCTGTTGATTTCATTTATAGCCGAATATATCATATCTGTTAAGCCGCCAACCCTCGAAT
Organism: Promethearchaeota archaeon; assembly: GCA_048941385.1. GTDB lineage: Archaea > Asgardarchaeota > Lokiarchaeia > Sigyniarchaeales > SOKP01 > Loki-b32. The sequence goes on along the minus strand of JBHLNR010000209.1, from coordinate 3,551 downwards.
CATTGATTTTTGAAAGACAGTATTCTGATTGTAAATTAAAGAGGGGATTGATAATATTATACGGATTAAGATAATCAGGACAAAACTCATTATAAATAATATCCGTTTTCCAAGGATTTTTTTCAATTTCCATAAAATCATCCCGATCTCTAATTGTTTCATAAGCTTGAACACCAATTAAAGCCCAATTTTCTATTAATAATTTATTTAATTCAAAATTTATGTTATTATTCAATAATCTATTAATCTGTAAATTCTTCCCAAGTAAATTGTTATTAGTCCATAAGCTTTCATCTGTGCCAGGAAAGGATGAATTCCATCCTGTACAAGTTGAGTTATATAATTTCATAAGATTTCTTGCCTTTTCAACACCTACAGAAAAATTATAATCGCTTGCTTGTACTACAGAAGCATTATAGCCAGGCATTACTCTGGCTATCGCAGAGGGGCTCTCAATAGCATATCCTTCATGAATTTTATTGTAAATATAAGAATAATTAATTGCTAGAGCTAAAGCTCTTCTTAGCGTAGCATTATTTCTTTGATATTGCCATTTATTTGTTCCATTTTTTATAAAATCACCATTATAATCTCGAGGACCGCAATAAAATTCTATATATGAGTAGTTAAGATCCTCACCAACTTCTTCTACATGCATATGAACTATTTTTGTGAATTGATCGATATATGTTTTTAATATTCCACAAACATAATCATATTGCCCTGCTAACCCGGCATTCATTCTAGCTATATCATCTTCAATGAATCGAAAATCCACTAATTCAAAAGTTCCTGGAAACGCCCAATACATATTATTTCGTTCTAATCTTACTTGCCTCTTCCGTTGAAAATGAATATATCTATAAGGACCAGTGCCAATTAGGGAATCAGTTTCCAAGTTTAAGTAATGATAACGAGGTGTGGATTCAGGAGATAAAATATTAGTAGCTCCGAATGAAAGAAGATCTAATAATGCTGAGAAAGGTGAATTTAAATTTATCGTAAAATTTAATGGATCGATTGTATCATTAGCTTCAAAACTTTTAAAAATATAAGTACCATTTAAGAGAAAAAATAAAGAAGAAGGGCGAGCCTCCCAAGATGTAGTATTAGCTTGAAGTGATCCAGTAGCGTTACAGAAGAATTTTACTCTTTCAAAATTCCATTTGACATCTTCAGCAGTCATCCTTGTTTCATCGTGGAAGTAGATATTATCTCTTAATTTAAAAGAAATCCTTGTTTTATTTTCCCATATCCAATATTCAGAAAGTACCGGTTTCAGTTGATAATTTGGATGAGTTGATAAGTCATATTCTACTAGAGATTGAGTTACTTGGTGTTGAACTACTCTTGAGGGAGTATGCCAAGTATCTACTGGATCGATTGTTGCTAATTCAACATCATATCCTATTGTTACGTAACTCCCCCTGGGGGGAGGGGCATCTCGCTTGATCTTAGGAATTAAAGGCACTAATGATATAAAAAATAGAATATTAAGTATTATAGATATAATTAACAATTTATCAATACTTCGATCCAACCCTCTTTCTTTTCTCATACTCTTTTCTCTTTTTAATTATACACTATTAAATTTTAATTAGTACCTCATTTAAATGCTGTTAAGATTATTTGGGGAAGAAAAATAAATATTCCCAAAGAAAAGGTAATTAAATTTGCTGTGAGCGTTGAAGATGTCACTTTTTTCTTTGAAATAGGAATAAAAAAATTATTAGACGCGTGAAATTCATTAAATATTTTGAGATATAGAACATATTCAATTGAAATAGGAGCTATTTCAGTAATAATTAATAGTAGAAAAATTTGAATTGATAGCATAGACAACAATAAACTAATTAATTGAGTCATAGGAAACGTAAATAGATTTACAACTATTACAGATTTGATAAATTTTAGAGAACATTTACCTTCAATAATATATTTTCGAAAATAAATATACAAAACTCCTAATTCAATCAAAATTGTAAAAATCAGTAGGATAAAAAAAAAACCTACTGTAAAATATAATGCTTCATAGTCATAAATATCATACGGCAAGACAGCATTTCCGAAACCAATAGGTATATATATCAGTAAATTAATTATCCAGAAACAGATTAATAATTTAAAAAACCTAGATTTCATGATATTGCAATGTTCAACTTAATTATTTAAGGTTTTTGGATGTCAGAAAGATTTATTATAATATTCCACAATATTCAACTTGCTTATTCAGTTTTTTTAGCTAACTATATCATCTTATAAAGAATAATAAATACGGAAAACATAATTTAAACTTTTATTTAACAAAGTATTCAATAAGTATAAATTTGAAATCCAAGTGATTAGATTGTATTTAAATAAGTTTGATGATTGGCCCTCAGAAACAAATATGAAAAGGTTGATCTATCTTGGCTTTATAGTCCTGATGGTGAACTATCCAATAATTATCGTCTTATCTTTAATATCACATTATCCTGCGACGTTTATGGAAAGCCAACTTTCCTTTAGTGGTGAAGTAATAAAATCTCATTTTTCCGAAATGAATTCGGAGCAAATAATATATTATGTATTTTACCAGATATCTGATAATGTCTATGACTTCTGTCATATTTGTATATTTTTTGGTTTATCATTATTTTTGGCGCACAAATTCAGTTCAGATTCAAGGTGGAGAAAAGTAGGTTACTGGATGGCGATTATTGGATTAATAGGCACAATAAGTGACCTTACAGAAAATAGTTTAATAATCATGATGACGACTGATCCTCAAGGCTTTCCTAATGCTTGGGCTATTGCTCATAGTTGTTTAGCATCCGTAAAATTTCTCATGTGGGCAATTCAGGCAGTATGGATTATTTGGGCTGATGTAAAGCTCTTCAGATCCAAAGAACTAGCAAAAAAACCCGCTTTAGCAGCTATTGGTGTTGTCTTTGCCCAACATTGGACGTCTTTACTATTTGGATTGTTTTTCATCTTTGGTGTTGACGTAACAGCAATTTTACAGGGTTAGCCTCACAAATTAAAATTATATTTTTTCCGATTATTTAATTTTATATTTTAAGAACAATAATTAAAAGAAACCAATTCAAAATACATTATATACAAAAAAATGGTAGTGAATAATGAAAGTTGAAACAATCTCAATTAATCTCCTGAACCATACTCTATATCACGCGAAATCTTCCGGTATAGATAAAATGGAGCTTGAGAAAAAAGGTTTTTTTTCTAGTGCTTTAGGATACATCGAAGAATACTGTACTAAAAATGGATTTGATATAATTAACGTACATGGTTCTAATAATAGAGTTTACGAGCTCATAAAACGATAAAGCTTTCTTTTTTTATTTTTATTTTAGTATTTAATTCAGCAATTATAAAGTTGAAAGTTTTAAATTGAATTTTAACAATTTATTGTATAATAATTTATTTAGTTCTTTTTAAAGAAGGTGATCAATTGAAGAAAAAAAGGAAGTTAGATCTAAAACCAATTGAGATGGATACCCCATGGGCAAGAAAAGCGAAGAAAAAGGCTAAATATGCCAAATTACCTA
>JBHLNR010000208.1:0-5976 GCA_048941385.1 Promethearchaeota archaeon | reverse complement strand
ATCATATACCTATATTTGATACAACAAAATTATGTCAAATGAAATTCCTGAAAATGTTAAGGATTCGTTAAGATCAATTGGTCTAACAGATTATGAAATTTCAATTTATCTCACACTGATCTCAAAAGGCCCAATGGACGCCAGAGAATTATCAGAAGCATCAGGAGTTCCTTATTCCCGTATATATAATATCCTTACTCAGCTAGAAAAGGACAAGATGTTTATCATTAAAGAGGAAGAATCACGTCCTTCGCGATATTTTGCTAAATCACCAGATGAAGCTCTTATTATCGCAAAAAAACAATATAGCGATAGTTTCAATGAGCATTCAGACAAAATTATTCATACTCTAACCCCCATATATCAATCACATGATACCCCAATCAAAATTGCATTATATGTTCATAGAGGTAGAGATGTTTGCATAAACAGAGCATTATCATTAATTAATTTGGCAAAAACCTCAATCTATTTTACTTCTACTGAATTTGAATTGTTGGAATTGTTTTTTGACGATATTAAAAAAGCAAGAGCAAGAGGCGTTACAGATATTAAACTTCTTGTTGACGCAAACGCTTTAGGAGAAAAAAATTTTAAATCTTTACTTAAAAAATATAATCCTCTCTGTGAAATAAGGTGGAGAGATCAGATTTTTGGTAGTTCAGTTATAATTGATGAGGGTGAAGATGCCTTTATTATTCTTTCTGAAAGCTTCTTTCCAAAAAAAATGTCATACTTCGGTATAGTAACAGATCATGTAGCTTTTGGCCCTTCTGCCTTATATTATTTTGACTACCTTTATAAAAGTGCGAATGAAGCAAAATTGGATTAGATTTACAATTTAATAGTAATAGCATTTTCAGGACACACTTCAACACACTTAAAGCAGCGAGTGCAGACCGAAGGCCAGATTGCTGTTATTTTCCAATGCTGTGGATCATATATGTTATCTTCTTTATATTTTAAATCCTCATGTCTTAAAAACACACAGGGATCGCATGCGTTAAGGCATTTGGCACAATCTCTGGGATCAACATTTCCTTCAGGACCACATTTCGAATAATCAATTTTAATCTTTATTTTTCCCATAGAATCACCTAGAAATGCCCATCAAATCCTTTAAATTCTTGTCTAGGTATTAACTTCAAAGCATCATGTTTACAAGCATGACGGCATACTCCACATCCAAAACACTTATCATAATCAATGATAACCCTACCGATGGATGGAATAAAGCGAATAGCATTCCATTGACACATAGAAACGCAACTTTTGCATCCTTGACAATTATCTTGATTTAAATTAATGATGTATTCTGCCTTTGACATAATCATTAAATCAAAGTCGTTCCTTAAACGCAACGCACCACATTCAGGGCTTTCACAATTACATATCGCATTGATATATGGATATGGTTGATACCAAACAGTAGCTACTAAACCGTTTTTATTATGATGTTCCATCCTTTCCATCGCTTCCTCACGAGATATACGATGTGCTCTTTCTTTTGGTATAAATCTTGGTAATTTTTCTAGTATTTCTGAAAGTACTCCAAAATTAATACAACTTTGATAATTTATACCTCTCTGCATCTTTCGACACATGCAATAGGTCTCAACAATAGGTTCTGCAGCTAATTCAGAAAGAATAATCTGTGCATCTTCCATTGGAATTACTTGGCCAATATGCCCATCTGCTCTAATTGGATTTGGATGCCTGATGGTTCCATGAATCATTCGCTCAACAGCCCACCGAAGAATTTTTCCAATAAGTGGCATTTGTAACTTATAACCCAAACCTTTAGAAGATAATCCCGCAATCTTTCGGATGTATACTGCCTCGAAATTCATCCATTGCTCAGTTAGATATTCCTGCAAATTGTGTTCATCAGCTAATTGATCTGAATAATTCCTAGCGTTCATGTACCACTTCTTTCCAATTCCATGTTTCGTACACCATTTACACATAATTTTCCCCTTACGCTAAAAATTATTAATTTATTAATTTGAATTAAATATTAGGTGATTTAAAGCTTTTAATCTTCATTTTCAAAAATCAAGAATTTGACTGAAAAGTACGCAAATGTTCTATCATTTAATTTTCCCTAAATTATTGAATGGGCTATACAACTCTTAGAAAGGGACAATAAAAAGGGAAAAAATTGATTTACTCATTTCAAAAATGTTCTTTTACCTAAATAGATAAAAAGCTCTGATAACTCAAAAATTGTCAATGGCATTACCAAATTAGCCATATCCGTACGGAGTTCTTCCTTATCCTTACCGGCTAAAATTAAAGTTCTTATATCCTCAACGTAATCATCCATATTCAAGAATAATATCTCAATTTTATCTACTCCTGTTAATTCTTGAATATCTTTATCTAAATGTTGCTCAACATCATTAAGTAGACCCAATTTCAGCTTTGGATCAAGACCATATCTTAAAATAAGTTTATTCATTTCTTCTATGATAATATTCAAAGATAAATTCCAATCCGCATTTTCTTTATATTTTGGAATCAAAATCTCGCTAATGATAATTTCAAAAAGAGTTGTTGGTGCCTTTTTGTCAAAATCTACTTCTGTGCCCGTACTTAATATTATCTTCTTGATCTCTTCACTCATACCAAATCTCAACTTGAATCTAAAATTGTATTAATCCTTAATAATTAATGAATTACGGTTTAATAAATATTTTTAGTGCGTAATTTTTTTATAGTTGGTTTTTCTAAGATTAATTATAATTTAGTGATTTTTCACTATTATGATTGAAGTCCAGTAAAGATATTATAATTATCAAAATTCTCATAACGATGGTAGAATGAAGTTATATAATAAGTATTATAAATATGTTATTTTTATTTGGATAGGCTTATCTTTTTTGTTAAATCTCATATTCCTTGATGAAATTATCATAACACCTAACCCTAATTCTAATAATCTTCAAAATTCAATGTCTGAAACAAAACTTTCTTATTATACATGGGGGGGAAGCGGTTCGGAATCAGCGTGGGATATTGCTATGGATTCTTCAAACAATTCCTATGTAGTTGGAAATACTGATAGTTATGGAGTAGGTGATTATGATCTTTGTTTAATAAAATTCAACTCTTCTGGAATAGAATGGAACCGAACATATGGCGGCATTCACAGAGAACGGGGAGAGAGTCTCGTATTGGATTCACTAGACAATATATATATCACGGGATATACTGAAAGTTTTGGTGCAGGTGGCTATGATATATGGGTTTTAAAGATAAACACAACTGGTGGTGTCGAATGGAATCACACGTGGGGGGGAATTAACAATGAAATGGGGCATAGCATTGTTGTGGATTCACTCAATAACGTGTATGTGGCGGGAACAACAAACAGTTTCGGAGAAGGTAATTATGATATGTGCATAATTAAATTTAACTCGAGTGGTGTGGTATGGAACTATACTTGTGGAGGAATTGACAGAGATTCAGGTTATGGAGTGACTTTGGATCCATTAGGGAATGCCTATGTTGTAGGAGAGACTAAAAGCTTTGGATTAGGAGATATAGACCTTTTCTTGGTAAAGTTCAACTCGAGCGGGATGGTCTGGGACTACACATGGGGGTGTGCTGATAAAGATAAAGGAAAGGAAATAATTTGTAGCCCTTCTGGTGACTTATATGTTGCTGGATATTACGAGCAATCTCCAAATTGTTATATACCTGCTGATATGGGGCCAATCCCCCAATACATTGGTTTGATAAAATTTAATTCTGAAGGAATTTATCAATGGAATAAAACGTGGAAAGAAGAAAATCATGCTTATGCTTCTGCTATGGTTATGGATTCATCAGGAAATGCATATATCGCTGGATATGCTTATCAAGGTTATCTTAATGAATATGATCTGTACTTAGTAAGGTTTAATTCTAGTGGTGTTGCAGATTGGCACTGCAACTGGGGTGGAAGTGAAGATGATATCTCTTTCGGAGTATTATTGGGTCCGAATGGAACCGCTTTTGTTGTTGGATACACATATAGCTATGGAGCGGGTAGTATCGATCTTTGTTTTGTAGAATTCATACTTGGTCAATGCCCCGTTAAAACACCAATTGATGGAACTCCTCCTATAATCCCAGGATACGATACCATTATTCTTATCAGTATTGCGTTTGCTGTATCCATAATTTTAATCAAAAGAAAACAATAATTCCCTTCCCCCAATCAGTAAATTATATATCCATACTTAGCTTTAATACGGTATATGGGACTAAAAATATTACTTGTAAACCCCAATAGGTTTCATAGCCCTCCAGTAATACCAATAGGTTTGGAATATTTAGTTACCGCCTTAGAAAAACATAACCATGATGTCGAAATATTAGATTTATGTTTTTCGGATACACCAGAAAAAGATTTGGATGAATTTCTTTGTAATAAAACCTTTGATATAGTGGGGTTTACCATTCGTAATATTGATTCAGCTATTTATTTCAATAATGATTTTTTTTTACCTGACGTCAAATCTTTAGTTCAATGTGTTAGGGAACAAAAAATTCCAACTGTGCTGGGGGGTTCTGGATTCTCCGCGATGCCTAATGAAATTCTTGACTTTCTAAAAGCAGATTATGGTATTATTGGCCCTGGAGAGATCATTTTTCCTAAGTTTTTAGAGTTATGGCAATCAAAAAATATTAAGCAAAGAATTTTTGATGGTTGGGAAGCAGGAGTTGATAAAACTTTGGGAAATTTAAGGGGGAGTAAAATAGATTATCCCCAATATTTGAAAGAGGAAGGTATAGTCGGATTTGAAACTCATACTGGCTGTAATAATCAATGTCCCTACTGCATAGAAGCTAGTACCCAAGTATATTTCAAGGATATTTCAAAAATTATCGAAGAATTAGCTCATCTAGTTAATCAAGGTTATAATCATTTTCATACATGTGATACCGAGTTTAATACTAACTTGAAATTTTCAATAGATTTTTGTTCGGCATTAATTAAAAGAAATTTAGATCTAAAATGGGCGCTATATATGAAACCAACCCCATATAACGAAAAATTTTTTAAACTCTTGCAGAAATCAAAAGCTTACTTAATTACTCTTTCAGTTGACAGTGATGAGAGAATTCAGAAATCCAATAATTATGATTATAATGATTTAAAGAAAATTATTAACTATTGTCATAAATACGATATTAAACTTGCGATTGATTTATTAACTGGATATCCTAATGAGCCTTTAGAATCAGTGGAAAAAATGATTAATTTTTTTAAAATTAATCGACCATTTACAGTTGGAATCAGTTTTAATTATCGCATATACAACCATACACGATTAGCTACTTTAATAAGGGAAGATGACTCTTTACAAAAAAAATTAAATAAACCATTTACTGATAATGAAAATTTCTTGAAACCACTTTTTTATAATCATTTATCTCAAGAAACATTAGAAGAATTAATTGACAACGATGATCTGTTTAGAATTGCAGGAATTACGCCTGGTGTCAATTATCAACAAATCTAATTATTTGGGAGCAATAGAGAGAATTGAAAAAGTCGAACCTATTTTATCTTAATTTGTATTATTATTATTGAATAAAAAAAGATTAATTGGGGGGCAGAATGAAAATACACGAAGCAACTGATAAGCTGTTTTCGATATTTAAAGCCCAATCAATTGACCGTATAACGATTCCGAGACAATACCTTCCTGAAATCTTTGATAATGACTTACTTGAACTTTCTGATGAAGATGGATTACCGATCCTCAAGAAGAGGGTTGAATCAGAATTTAAATTAAGTGGAATTCCCACCAAAATTATGGGTACTGTGGTAATTTTTTATAAGGGTGAAAAATCCCTTCTTGATATTTTCCCAAAAGAAGGTGCCGATGATAATATTGTTAAACCGTTTTCAGGTGAAACAGTTCTGAAAAGCATAGAAGATCTCTTAGATCTACTTAAAAAATTAAAAGGAAAAACAAATTA
>JBHLNR010000207.1:0-6041 GCA_048941385.1 Promethearchaeota archaeon | reverse complement strand
ACAGCACGAACAGTGCCTTCTTCTGTATGGAAATAAGTAGTGAGATCTTTCACGTCAAGAATCGCATGATTCCCTCCTGAAACAAAATCTTGTACAGTTTTTGAATCAACTTCAATTATTTCAATTGCTCTTTGAACTCTTAACTTACTTTTTTCCTCAGCTTTAGGTAGAAAAACCTTTTTCAAAGATATATAAAAAACAGAACCATATATACCACTAACTACTCCTAATAATACACGAATATCTTGCTCAGGGATAGGTTTATTTGCATCAACAAAACTTGGCATAATAGCTACAATAAATAAAACAATATTAAAAATAATTGTTATCTTTAAGGATTCAATAATTGTTTGGTTATAGAGATATTTTACTATAATTAATTCTATCGGGATATTTATAATTAGTATAAGGATATCGACTTCCAAATAATTACCTATTAAGAAATAAAATCCTATTCCAAGATATAAATTTACCATGAACCATGTAAGGCTTGTAAGAAAGGCAAACACGTAAGGTTCATTCCATTTCTTTTTTTTAGCATATAATCCAATGCCAAAAATCCCAATTACGAATAAGATTACATATGTTATGATTTTCAAGAGTAAAAATTCCCAGGTATCGAGATTGGTCCAGAGAATTACCCGAGGTATTGCCCTTTTTAAATATAACTCAAAGATTATTAGCTGCAGTGACCAAATTCCAAATGCGATAAGTCCACCAGAAAATATAGCATAATAAAGAATTTGTTTGGGAAGACGTTTATCAATTGAACGATTGCTATTTATTAAAAATGTGATAATAATATCAAAGCAAATAGCTAAAGCTGCCCATATAAATCCGAGGTTAAAAATATCAGGATTATCCATATTAATTTGTAGGAGGGTAATTGAGAGGAATATGACTGAAATTATCCAACATATTATAATAAAATATCTAAATACCCTTAGAAATGGATTACCAGAAATTTCCATTCTTGTAGATCCAAATCTTTCTTGTCTAAACACCAATTCTATATATATAAAATAGAAAATTGTTACCATAACTGCAAACATTAAAGCATCATTACTGATAAGTAAAAACAAGGAAAAATATGCCCCTAGAGTTTCTAAAAGGAATCGAACGCCAAGGATTATAGCGAAAACTATAAGGACAACTAAAAGTGAACTCCATCTATGAATATCTCTTGGGATTCGCTTATGTTCTGGAATATACTTATTGATAAAGTTTGAAATAAAAAATAAAATAAATGCTGCAATAAGTGCCTCAATAAAAGCCATTCCGTAATTAAAACCGTAGCTAGCTTGGTATATTGTGTTTAAAATGTTTAATCCCCTCTTTTATAAACTTAATCTTGGATCCAATGCATCTCGCAGTCCATCTCCTACGAGCATAAATCCTATAGATGTTATTCCTATTAATAATCCAGGCCAAACAGCAGCATTGATATTGCTAAATGTAGCTCTTGCCCAATTAATATCAGTTCCCCAGCTAGCAACGGTTGGGTCTCCTAATCCTATAAAAGCCAGACCTGCTAGACCTAATACAGCAACCGCTGCTCCTCCAAAAAAAGCTATTATCATAGGAGAAATTGCATTTGGTATAATATGTTTAAACATTACTTTGAATTTTTGCGCACCACCTGTTTTTGCTGCTTGAATAAATTCAAATTGCTTTACTTGTAAAACAAGGGATCGCATAAACCTGATTCTATATGGTATAAAAAGAATTCCGTAAACTACAAGACTAGTTAATAACTCTTGTCCCAATATTGGAACAATTATGATAACAAGAATCAAGTTTGGAAATGCATACATTAAATCTACAAAACGCATCATTACATAATCTACCGTGCCACCAAAATATGCTGATATCGTTCCTAAGATAAGACCTCCTCCAATTGAGATGGTTACAGGAATTAATGCCATTAAAAATGTGGTTCTACCTCCCCAAATAATTCTTGCCAAAACATCATATCCATACTTCGTTGTCCCTAACGGATGTTCGGCTGATGGAGGAGCAAAAGGAGTTTCTCCTGGAGGAATATAAGGTATTACTATCTCTTCTAATCTAAAGTAAGTTAACCAAGGAGTATATACAGCTAATATTCCAATGAATATGATCATTACCATTCCTGATATTGTTAAAGGTCTAAGAAGGCGTCGAAACATTCTCCTTTTGGATTTTATTTTTTCTATTTGATACTCTTGAGATGAGAATTTAGGATCTCGCCAACCAGGAATTAAATAAAATTTTAAAAATCGAAAAAATTGCTTTTTCCTATCTGATTCAGATTGAATATAGACTGTTTTCCTTATAGTAGTTTGTTCTGTAATCTTCAATCACCTCTCGATTTTATCGATATGTTATTCTAGGATCAATAATAGTATACATGACGTCTGCAACTAATGTTCCTGTAAGAAGTATTATAGTAGAGAATACTAAGAGTCCATTAATGACTAAATAATCCCCTAAAAATATCGACTCCACCATATAAAATCCAAAACCTTTATAGACGAAGGTTACTTCAATAAAAAAAGATCCTAGTAATGCCGTTGCTGTCCCCCCGATAATAAGATTGCTTGTTGGTAATAGAGCATTCCGAAGGGCATGTTTATTTATAACGTCTTTTTCTATGACACCTTTAGCTCGAGCAGTTCTAATATAATCTTGATCTAAAACGTCTAACATACTTGATCGGGTTTGCCTTGTAATAGCAGCCAATGAAACAAAAGTTACACATAGAGCTGGAAGAAATAAATGTACTAATGTGTCCCAAAGATAAAGTTGATCATTATAAAGGAAACTATCAATAATTCGAAATCCTGTTTTAGTATCACCAACTGGTACAGGATATCTTGTTCCTGGACTATTAGCGAAAAAAACAGGTAAGTCTAAACTTCTATTTGTAAATATTCCTAAATAATAACCAAAAAAGAGCTGAAGCAAGGTAGCAATCCAAAACACGGGAAACCCAGCTCCAAATATAGCAAGAGCTCTAATGAGAATATCTTTTGATTTGTCCTTGTGGGTTGCTGATGAAAGTCCAAGCTTAACTGCAATAAGAGGACTTAAAATTATCGGAATAATCATTAATTCTATTGTTCTTGGAAATATTTCGAGGATAAAATCGAAAACTGGGACATTCTCTCGAATTACATAAGACTTACCCCAATCTCCTGTAAAAAAATTTCTATAATACAAACCCAATTGAACATACCAAGGATCATAAAAACCAGCTCTCTCTAATTCAGCTTGAATTGTCTGAGCATCGACTAATCCACCTAATTTGTTAGTAATTGGGCTTACAGTCATCAAATGCGATAAAATCCAGGCAAATGTTAGAACAAGAAACAACATTGGTATCATCATTAATATCCGTCTGATGATATATTTTATCATATTTGTTTTTCGTTTAGCCATTTTTTCTCATCTCAATATGTATCCTTTTAAAATTATTGCTCTCTCTTAAATTCTTCTATTTAGTTTGAAATTATAAAAATTAACGATTATTATATTATGTTTAATTAACATTGATTTTTTAACCAATAGTGATAATTTTCAGAAACGTTTAAATATATTATTATCATAACCTATAAATAAATTTACTTCGTAAATTTAAAATTTAACAAAAAAATCGAAATCAAAGTTTCAACAAAAAAAATGTAAGGCGAATCAATAATATGAAAAAACATTCAAAAGGAATAATATTTATTCTTTTTCTTACTTCTATTGTAATACCATTCTTTCCTATAACAGCAAAAGCTCAAGTTACAGAGGTTTTTATTGTAGGTGGCTGTGGACCACGTGATATAGCCCACTGGGATAGTCCTACTGCTGTGGTTAGTACTGGCGATTATTATGTGCTTAGCTGTCTTGAAACATTATTTCGACCACGTATACAGACTTGGGGCGGTGATACCCGTACTGAATTATATCCTGTGCTTGCAACAAGCTGGGTAATTGAAGAAAGACCAGATGAATGGAATGTAGATGGTTTTAAAAATTATGACGGTATGAAATCAGTAGAAATAACCCTTCGACAAAATGTTAAGTTCCATGACGGTTCAGATTGGAATGCAACCGTATGTAAATGGAACATTGATAGACTTATGACAATTATAGGAAATATCAGTGGTATTACACCCGTAGTTGATTCAAATATGGCTACTAGACGAGATACTTATTGGTTAGAACAAGGTGATTGGGCTGCTTATGAAACCGCTGGTTGGAATGTTACGCAATATGCGGGTAAGCCAGGAGAGTATCCAGGATTTGGTACTTCTACTGAAGATGCTATGGAAGGTCGCTGGCCCCGTTTTTATAATGTAACAGTTACAGAAAATTTACAATCGGGAGGGAAGGTTAAAGTCAACTTTGGTGATTGGGCTACTGGTATGGATTATCTTTGGGCAATATATATGATCTCAATGCATAGTTATAAAGACTATGCCACTACTGCTATCAAAGGATATGGTAATGATCCAGCTTTTCCACAAGGTAATCCCGCAGTTTTTCCTGGACACCTAATAGGTACAGGTCCGTATGTTTTTGAAGCTCATATAGCGGATATTGGCACATTACATAGATTTGATGATTGGTGGAATGCTACTGCTCAACAAGCTGATGGTTGGTTTGAAGTCGAAAACGTTGCGTTAGCTGCGTTCGCCCACACAGAAGCAGGATATCAAGCTAGAAGTACTGCTATGGTTACTGGAGATATTGACTTTTCTTATGACCGTACTTGGGAGCCTCTTAATTATGAGGATATGATTGCTGCTCCTGATGTAAGATACGTACCTATTGGCATTGAAAGTTATGGAGAAAATATTATTTTAAATTGTATCAACGAAACAACCATGTGGTACCATGCGAATGTATGGTATACAAATTTTTCTACTATATATGGACCTCCAACAGTAACTCCATACTGGCCTGGGCCGCAATTCAAAGCTTCAGGAGTGTTGAATTCGGATTGGACGTTAAACGCACATGGAATAAATCGTGCTTTTAGAAAGGCGCTTTCTTATGTGTTTGATTATGATACCTATGTACATGTTGCCCAAAATGACCGTGTAGTACGTTCTGGAGGATTTCTTTGCACAACTAATCCATATCGTAATGCTTCTATAAATATTGCTACTCGTGATCTCACTATTGCACGCGGAGCCCTTTTAAATGATACTGATCATTGGGGAGCTGTTTGTGCTGCTAGAGGATTAACTGTTGCTAATGATACAGCAGATTGGCACTATATAGCAGATACCAACCCTATTTATACTATGGAGTATAGTTATGACCAAGCTCATTTAGAAGCTTATAGTGTGTTGAAGACAAGCCTAAGAGATATTGGATGTCAGATGGATGAGTGGGAAGATGTGCCTGATACTTATTATAAAATGAGTGCAACATTTACATTTCCTTGGACCATAACTGATGGATTTGCATTAAAGTTAGGTTATACCCGAGTAGCTAATCTTGGTTATCTTCAAGCCTATTATAAGAGTCCTATTACAATCTGGCCATATGATCAATTTTACAATATGGGTTTTTGTTATAATACAACGTTCGATGATGCAATAAAGAAAATTTGGTTCCAAAACGACACTGAAGTTCAAAAATCATATAATTTCCTAAGTGATTGGATCCAGAACTATCAATATCCAACTATGTATTTAGCAAACGATAAGATGGGGCATGCCATCGACAAAGACTGGGATTATGGCTGGTTTTGGGGTAACTTCCGGTATAATCTAGTTAAATTTATAGGAGGAGAGGATGAACGACCATTGATCCCAGGTTTCTCAATTAGTGTTATTTTACCTGTTGGATTAATGGCTACCTTAGGAATCGGTTACACAATTATAAGAAAGAAGAAACGTGTTTAGATGTAAGAATTAATAATAATTTCATTTTTTTTTTTTCCCTTTTATAAGCTTAAGTTTCTTGATAAATGGAATGAATTGATAAAGTTTTGATTATTTCTAGGGCCTTTAAAAGAAATTAAAAAATTATAGAAATTCATTCTTTTTCGTCAAAACAGA
>JBHLNR010000206.1:0-6043 GCA_048941385.1 Promethearchaeota archaeon | reverse complement strand
TAGCACTTATGATAATATCCGGGATATTATTATAAATAAGGTTGATGTAATTGCTATAAGAGATTGCATCTGTAGAGAAGAGCATGATCTCATTGAAGAATCCTGTAAGCTATCTGATACGCGCCGTTGTTGTGTACTCTTTAATGATTTTGCAAGGATAGGAATTGAAAATAGGGAGGGAAAAGAAGTCTCTAAGAAGGAATTTTTTAATATTTTGGACACATACCAAAAGGAAGGATTCGTACTTCAACCACAAAATAACCAAAATCCTATGTTTATGTGTGTATGTTGCGGTTGTTGCTGTGGTGTTTTAACTATGGCAAAACAATTTCCGCGTCCTGCTGAGTATTATCATTCAAATTTTTACGCCCAATCAGATCCTGAGCTCTGTAATGGATGTGAAGTATGTGAAGAACGATGTCAAATGGATGCTATTACTATGGTTGATGATAAGGCGATTGTAAATTTGGATAGATGTATTGGATGTGGAAACTGCGTTGCAACCTGTGAAACAGAAGCAATGCAACTCAATAAAAGAGAAAAAGAAATTGTGCCACCTGAAGATACTAATGACTTGTATCAGAAGATCATTGAAAAGAAGATTCTCTATGCTGAGTGATAAGGATTTTAGCAAGCAATTTTAATAATAATTTCCTTTTTTTTTTAAAGAATCTAATGTTATTAAATTACTTTAAAAAGCTACTCAAATTAGTTGATCACTTATCTTGGGCTACTAAGTGAACGATATTTGCGGGATTCAAAATCCAAAAACCTTCGAAATCTTTAGGTAATTTCTCAATTTTATCACACCTTATCACATTTTTCTCCTGAAAGTATTTTGATGCCAATTCTACAGAATTAACATGTATTTCAAGCCATACCTCTGCTTGACTTATATGGTCTACTTTATCGATATAAAGACTCATTTCCCCAAACTTAAATTGAACTAAGTTTGAATTTTGCTCTATTACTTCTAAATTCAAAATATCTCGATAGAATTTGACTGTGGGAATAAAGAGATGAGAAGGAATTTTAATCGCAATATTTTTTCCTCCCTCAATACTAAGGTTATTAAATTCTTTCATAAAACAAGTTTAACATTAATGGTATAAAAATATTATTTATTCCTGGAAAAATCAAATATAAAAACCACTTATAGCTTTATTCTAGAAATGGTACTAATATTCTATTCTCAATTAGTACTTCAAGAGCCTCAATTAGCTTATCTTGGTTTTTTTCGTGAACTGTTTCTAGTGCTTCTTCTAAATAAAACTCTTCCCGATTTCTTGTCATAGAGACAATAACGTTAAAAAGATGTAGTGCAATCTTACTCAACTCTACTTCTCTACTTATTCGATCTTTATCTACCATAGGATTAATCTTGAATTGTTCTCTATAGTATAATTGGAAATGTTTATTTATAATCGAGGGTAAAACTGTACTGATTTCCTCTAAATTTCCATCCCAATTCTTAAATTTGTTTTGAAATTTTCCATCCATACTTGATAAGAATTCAGCTATAGTTCTTTTAAATCGTTCGGAAGCTTTTTCTTTTAGAATGAATATTATCCTTATATCCTTGTAATCACTGATAAAGAAATTAAAGTGCTTAAAATCAAGTTCGATTATCTTTTCGACTCCTTTTATTTTCCCGGATTTAACTTTAATTTCTTCCAACCTTTCTCTTCCTACAATTTCACTACTTATCAGTGTAATTGCTTGGATAAAACCAGATAATAGTTCATTTTGATGGTCTTTTATTAAGTAATAACTTTTCGAATAGATATGCAATCCGCTTTGACGATTTGAAATTACAATCGCTTCAATATTCATTATATCTTTATATCTTTGTGTTTTCGCCAGCAGTTCGGTTTCCTTTTTCCTATTATATGGAACTACAACATAAGTCCTCAAACTAAAAACACCTAATATGCCAAGGGCAATTAAGAGACCCGTCATTATATACCATATCGTATAATTCGGCTTTTCTATAGCTTCGATTGAGATAAAAAAAGAAAATTCTTTTGTTTTGTAGATTGAACCTTCCTTTAAGATGATTAATGTCATTCGATAATTACCATCAGTTGATTTTGGAAGGATTAACTCTAACTCATAAGTTCCATCACTTATATATGTAAAATATCCTAATCCAAATTCCCATGAATAGAATATAGATGCATTTTCTATTGGAATTCCTGTACCCGCTTCTGTCAAATTAATCCTTATAGTTATTGTTTCCCCAATTGAAGCTTCAATAGAATCTTCAAAATCAATGGTATGAACCTTTATATCAATTCGGTTAATATATACAGTTATACTACTGTAAACGGTTTCAAATCCTGGTTTTTCCATTTTTATTAATGCAGTATAAGTATCTATAGAAAGATTGGCTGTATCTAAGCATACAACAAAATCCTGACCATCAAAAGTGATATTATATGCACCTGGCCATGTAATGCTACAATTGGCTCCAAAAATCAAATATTTTGATATTTCTTCAGTATAATTAATTTTAACAAAGACTTTCTCACCTAAATCTGTTAAAATATTTGAATTGTTCACACTTATAGTTGCTTGTATTGGATGAACTTCTATCGCTATGAATCTTGAAGTACTCCCATAGAATGTTTTGCTAGCAAAAACTTTAACTGTATATGATTCTGTAATACCCTGAGTTGGTAGATTATTTGTTGAAAAATTTAGTGTATATGTACCATTATTATGGTTCGCAACTGTATGAGGATTTTCCCAATCAGTAGTGATATTTACTGGCCATATTAAGCTAGCAGAATAAGCTCCTGTTACATTTATCTGACAACTTACATAGTCATTTCCCATACCGGTAATAATCGAATCTGGAACCTCTATAGCTAAAGGTTGGGCAACAATCTTTAAATGAATTAAATTTATTGCTGTTTGATTCTGATAAAAGTCTTGTGAAGCATTAAATGAGAAATAATAATCACCTAAAGCGAATCCTGAGGTATCTAAATCAAGAAAATAAATACCCAATCCACCCCAAGTCATCTCTCCTGTTCCCCCGAAGGAAGAGTTATAGGTTACGGTAGCTAATTTGATCCCAGTGTTTAAATCATAATCTGTGAAATTAACCTTAATTAAACAAGTATCTCCAGCTATTTTCTCGACAAATGAGTCAACTGCTGTCAAATTAGTTTGATGCCAAATAGTAAACTCTAATTCTGAATAACCTACTTCATCAACATTTTCACTATTCTGGCTATTCAACCATTTTAATTTAACTAGATATTTCCCAACTGACATATTCTTGCCTACTGTATAATTACCGAAATTTATATTATAATCTATTGGTTCTTTGGTCTGGTGTACAAAAAACGAGCCATTGGGGTAAAAAATAGAACAATTAATAATAGTATTTGGGAGTGAAATAGTACCGTTTAAAGTTACATTAACCATAAATCGATCACCATGGTTAAATGTATTACTCATTTCAAATGCTGTACCATTCCAAACAGCTAATGAACTTTCAGAAATATAATTTTGACTTATTGCACTTAATTTCCACAAACCTGGTCCTAAAATACTAGAAGGAATTATTAGTTTAGATGATCCAAAATCTTTTCCTATACAATTACTTGTTTGATCTGCTTCATAACCGTCAATAATACTAGTAAAAAACCAATCAGAGGGTTTTTCTAATTCAATCCAGCTTGTATAATCTGGTGGAATAGAAGATATAGATAGTTCAGTATACCAACTGATGTTTAATCCAAACTCATAACTACTTCCTTCTATTCCTAAGACTGATGAATTTATTGATTTTTCGGAAGGAGAATGAATTGAAATTGTATCTATATTTAAGTCTAAAACATCTGATATGTTTTGATAAACCGTAAATGTAATATCATCACTTACATCCCGATAATGCTCAGAATTAATGAAGGAATATCCCTCTCCAAAACTAGTATTTATATAGGTGTAATTTTGATTAAATTCATTATCTCTTATATATACAATGTTAGGAACATTCGGTTCTGTCTCCAATTCGCATTTAATATTATCAAAGTAAAATTCATTCCATGGGGTAACCAAATCTGCTTCCCAGATATAAACACCAATTCTTAAGGTTGCATTTCCGGGAAGAACTTGTCCGTATGCTAGAGGATCGTAAGATAATATCAGGGATCCCCAAGACATGATGGGTGCTGATTGGATATGTACTGTTTTATTTTTCTCTACATTATCTACTATTAAAGATATAAAAATACTTCCATTAAAAGTACTTGTCCATGCAATATAATAATCCATAGACACTCTAGCAGTCCCTGATGCAAATTCCTCCGGAATTGCAATATTCTGCTCAAAATATGAATAATCTCCTTGAGATATGGCTCCTGATATCCTGAATTTAAGGCAACCCCCTGGATTCCCCGAAGTGCCACGTCCTGCTAATGACCATTCTGACCCAAGTGACTCATGTGCCCATCCATTCATATCAGAATCAAATCCTCCATTAGACGTCCAATCTTTTCTTTTACTTAATCCCGAGTAACTAATCGTTACATTTTTAGATGTCCAACCTGGGGCTAAATTAAAACTGATATTTTTTGGTAAATCAATACCACTAAACGACTTAGAAATATTCGCATGTTGAGTAGCTGGTAAATATCGACCATTGACTCCATTTGATGAAGTCATTAGAGATTCTGGTTTATTGAAATTAGCAAGAGATTCGTTATCAAGAATATTATTAGCCAAAATAGGAATAAAAATAAAACTAAACAACAAAATACTTAATATATACTGGTGTTTCTTTTGATCTATAATCACACACCTATTTCTTTTAAAACACAGAGCGAATCTTATTCCTTTTACCTCACAGATGCTTACTTACAGATCTAAGTAAACAACTAACCCAAATGTTCCCAAATAAAATACTAGTAAAATAATGATAAAACGCATTATTAAATTTATTTTATTTAGGAGAAAGAGTATATATAAAAAAATAATTATTCAATTACAAGCGAAGTACCATATCTCTTATGGCTCTACTGACTAAGTAAAGTTGAATATTTCGAGCACCCCCAATTATTTCCTGTACTTTCGCTACTTCTAGTGCCTTATCAATTCTTAGATTATCTGTAAATGCAATGCCTCCGCATAATTGTTGAGTTTCATATGAAATTTTATGAGCTAAGTGTGATGCTAAATATTTGGACCCTGAACTGAATGATGCATTGTATTTAATGAATTTCTGTTCCCCGAAATGATTCCGCTCAATTGTTTTATTATATTCTGAAGCTGATTTAAATCCAAGTTCAGTAGCGGCCATAAGTTCAGTAAAATTTTGAGTTTGAGGAAATGATACTCCTTGAAAGTCATATAATGGGCGTCCAAATTGAGTTCTGATATTGGTATAAATAAGGCCCGTAACCGCAGTTAACCAGGCTATCCCCAAACTTGAACCAATAATGGAACACCTTTCTGCCACTAGCCCCGAAAATAAGTTTCTATACCCCTCTCCTTTATCTCCAAGCAGATTTTCTTTCGGAATTTTCACAGAATTAAAAATTGTTTGTCCGATTTGTACTCGCGGGACCGATTGGACACCAATCCTATTAGTTACTAAGCCTTCATGTCCTCTTTCTGCAATTGCTTGGTACATTGTCGCCCGTGGATCTGAGACATCTGAGACCCCATATATTATAAAATAATCTGCTACTGGCCCATTCGTTGTATATAATTTTTCTCCAGTGATAACAATATGATCTCCTTTATCTTCAACAATCGTATCCATATTTACTGCATCAGAACCACGTTTTCTTTCTGTGATACAGATACATCCAATCTTTCTCCCTATCATTATATCATTTAAAATTTCAGAAATTCTATCCCCTGTGCCAAATAGGAATAAGGGATTAGCAAATATTACCCCAGTGACCACTCGGGCTAAATCCAACTCAGGATCAATAATCGAGGTCGCCATAGCTAACAACATTTCATAGCGCATGTTATACCTTTCAGAATCACCATATGGATTTAGTCTCTGGATGTAGTTCTTCTT
>JBHLNR010000205.1:0-6051 GCA_048941385.1 Promethearchaeota archaeon | reverse complement strand
ACAATTAAATAAAGAGCTCTAACAAATTTTGTTGGATCTTCTGCTTGAAACACATTTCTACCAAAAGCAACACCAGCACCACCCACTTCAACTGATTGTTTAGTGATCTCTAAAACATCTCTTATCCCTGCTCTTTCACCACCCGCAATTATAACGGGAGCCATACAACCATCCACAACTTCTTTAAAGGAGTCAGGATCTCCTGTCCAATTTGTTTTTACGATATCTGCACCTAATTCAGCAGCAACCCTAGCAGCGATTTTAACTACTTCTACATCTTGTTCATCCTCTATATTTTCGCCTCTAGGATACATCATTGCGATAAGTGGCATTCCAAGATCTCGACATTCTCTAGACACACTTCCCAAAATCTCAAGCATCTCCGGATCCGATTTTGTTCCAATATTTATATGAATCGATACTCCATCTGCTCCAAATTTAACTGCTTCTAATACTGTATTCACTAAAACTTTATAATTCGAATCAGGGCTTAATGAAGTTGAGCCTGATAAATGTAAAATTAGTCCAATGTCAGGGCCATATCCTCGATGAGCATATAAAGGGATGCCTACATGCCCTAGTACAGCATTAGCTCCCCCCTTTGCTACTTTATTTACAATTTCTCCTAAATCCTTTTCAATTCCCTTGATTGGTCCCACGGTTAAACCATGATCCATTGGAATTATGATGGTCCTCTTTGTTTCCCTATTAATTATTCTTTCTAATCTAATTTTCTTCCCTATATATCCAGACAAGCTTAAGTCTCCTTCCTTATTTCATTCAAATTAAACGCAATATTAAAAAAAAAGAAATGTAGCTTTAATAAGTCTATCTTTTAAGTGATATTTTGAAATTCGAAGTAGAGAAAATTACAAACGAAATATAAATATCCATAGAAAACTGATGATTGAATTGAAAAAATATAAAGATAAAATACCACATGAAATATATACCAATCTTCTATGCACTTGAAAATCAAATATTTTTTTTAGCTTTCTTTTCTCACTGCTTTTAATTGCTTTAAATAAATTGAAACAATGATATCCAATCGCAGAAATAATTAAAATATAGGGTACTACCCATTTATAAGGGAATCCTATTATTCTAATTACTAATCCCGAGTTATAATCAATAAATAAAATTGTATCTGTAAGTAAATTAGTTACAATTATTCTTCCATTCTCCAACATATCTGCATCATATGGATTTGCAAACCAAGGAGATTTGATTTCTTTTATGATTTTCCCGGAGTACATATCATAAAATAATAAACGATTATTCCCAGAATCAGTAATCATTCTTTTTCCATTTCCAATATCGTCACAATCTCTTGCCAATCTTAACCTTCCATGAGGAAATTCCAACTTAAATTCCCATACTACCTCTTTAGTCGATGTATTAACTTCAATTATTCTATCATTTCTGGTATCGCAAATTACTGTGTTTCCATTATCATATCGATCAGGATTATGCTGGTGGTTTAAGAGCGTTAGGTTGTGGGGTTGTCCATACGACCAAACAATTTCCTTAGTATTACTATAATTAACCTCAATCACTAAATTAAGATTTCTTAATGAAATTAGAACAGAATCATAACTCTTCCCATATTTTGACCCATTTATGAAATCAACGTCATTTAGATGAGTCCATGAACCAATTAGAGGAGAAGGATCTTCTAAAAAAGAGAGATCTGTCCAACCTTGGTCAAGGGCAAATTTAGTCCAATTTACATCGGAGCTATTCATAGCATCCCAACTCCATACTATCCTTGAGGAGTTATGAATATCAATCTCAACAACTCTGTCATCTTGTGTGTCTGCCACAAGAATATTGCCATTTGGTAATATATCACTATCGTGGACAAAAAATTCCTCTTTTTGACTATGCCATTTTACATTTCCATGTTTATCTATAATTATTATATATCCCCATACTTGCGAAACAATATAATTCCCCGCATATTCTCCTTTTGAAATATAATCTACATCACAAGGGCTTGAAAAGGGTACAACTTTAGGGATTATGATATAGAAAATAATTGATAAAATAGAAAAAATACTAGTCATACTAATTAGTACTTTTTTTTTTAGTAATTTCATCTCTATTTCCTCGTCAAGCTGTTCTTATATTCCTATATGTAATGCGATACTTACACTGATCAAGAAAATTATAAAGAAGATTAATGAGAACCTCAAAGAGAATCTCCAAACTATCTCATTTTGGGGAATTAATTTAGAAGATTTCTTTTTTAAAATATATAATAAAAGAATAATTACTAACTGAATAAAAGAAATAAGAAGAATAAATACACCTATGATTAAAAAACCACGGAATAAATAATTTATACTAAAACCGCCTAAATAAAACAATGTTCGCTGAATAATATAATGAGAAAAACCTGCTATTATCCCAAAAATGACCTTTAACCAAAAAATAAATATTCTGGGGAGATCATTGTTTTTATTATGATCTTCGACCTTTTGGTCTAAATTCAAATTGTTTTCTCTCATATATAAACAGATATAGGAATTTGATCTACTTTAAATAATTTAATATCACATTATATTGTAATATATAATTATCTAATGTATGTTTAAAAGAGAGAGATATATAAATGGAAAATAATAATGAAATAATTTTGATGGTTCTCATTGCGGGAATTTTAGGTATTGTTTCTATTTTTATCCCAGCTTGGGGTTCATCAGGTTTTAACGCATACGTATGGTTTTGGAATTTGATTCTTCAAGATGGGGAGATTGATTTCATTGAAACGGGTGAACCACTATATAATATAGGAATTGGTACAACAATTATCTTAGTCATCGGTACCGCAATATTACTTTTTATGGGGATTTTTGCTAAATTAAAAGAAAAACGTGTTGATATCTTAGGAATAATTGGTGGAGCTTTGCTCATAATTGCCCCAATTGTATTTTTTGCAGGAGCGGAAAGTGAATATTCTGGATTTTTCTCTGTTTATGAGCTGCAACCTGCTATTCTTTTACCTTTTGTTGGGGGGGCATTAGGTATTTTTGCGGGAATTAAAGGAATAATGGAAAAACGCGGATAGGATCAATTAAATCCACAACAAATTCATTTTCAGTATTTTTAGAATTGATAAACCACAAACTATTAATTTTTCAGTGCATTCTATAAATTACTAGACATCATTAAGCTTCATTTATTTGACGGGTACATTCACATGTTCAAACTTTTTACTATTGAAGGAAAAATTGAAATACCTCCATTTCTCTTTGGCCAAGAAAAGACTATAAGCGCTAGAATTATCTTAAGCGAAGATTATGAGGGCATTATCACACGTGATTATGGCTTTATCATTGCTGTTGTCGATGTGCTTGAGGTTGGAAAAGGTATTATCATACCTGGGAATGCAAACACATTTCATGAGGTCGAATTCACAATTCTTACATTTAAACCAACTGTTTCAGAAGTTGTTGAAGGGACTGTAGTAGAAATAGTTGATTTTGGATCTTTCATAAGACTGGGACCATTAGACGGATTAGTTCATGTATCTCAAATCTGTGACGATTATATTTCTTACGAACAAGTAGGAAATCGATTTATTGGAAAAGAAACTGGGAAAATTCTTGAAGTAAATGATCAAGTGAGAGCAAAAATAATCGCTGTTTCTTTAGGCACCGGTAGAAGCGGAAAATTAGGTTTAACTATGAGACAAAAATTTCTAGGTAAAGAAGAATGGATTGAAAATGATCTTGAAGAAGAATATTCAGAACAATCTAAAGTAAGTGAAGAAGAGGAAGAGGATGTATAAAGTACTAAGGTGATTAGATGAAAGAGAAAGCATGCAAAAATTGCCACTTAATAACTAAAAACGAAACTATTTGCCCGAAATGTAAAACTCATACTTTAAGCGAGGATTTTACTGGAGAAGTTATTATTATTAATCCTCAAGAGTCTAAATTCGCTGAATATCTCAAGATTCATTTCCCTGGGAAATATGCATTAAGAGTAAGATAAAAACTATTGTAGATATTTCACAATATTTTTATTAATCCTTTTAGTAAACATTATATAAAACATCATGTTATTATTCTTGATTTAAATGGATTATAATTTAAGAATTCCTCAAGAGAAACGTTATTCATTTACAGAACCATTAGATATTTTAATAGCAGGAACTAGAGAAGAAACAATTGCACAAGTAGAAAATATCTTTAAAGATTTCCTAAAAACTGGACAATCTGTTTACTTTTATATTGTAGGAGATATTGTCGCTAATGATTTCATGTCTAGTAGTTTTTTAAAACTATTTATAAAGATCTGCGTTATTGATGAGAAAACTCAGAGGAATCAATTTAATATTGATTTTGAAGATTATTTTGAAGATGTTATTGAAATTCGAAATCCAGCAGGAACTATACAAAAAGAATGTTGGAATTATTTCAGAGAGGCTGTGAAATCTAATAGAAAAACTTTAATTAAAATAATTGATGGTGAAGAGGATTTACTTATTCTTCCTCTAATATTAGAGATTCCTATTGAGGAGGAAGTAGGACATTTTGCATTTTATGGCCAGCCACCAATTACTGACTCTGAGTTTGTAATTCCAGAGGGTATTGTGATTGTAGATATTGATAGCAATATACATGCTAAAGTAGAGAAACTTATCGATATAATGGAAAAATTTTAAGATGTTTTAATATCTCTTTTCTATTAAATTAAGGTATTTAGTTTTATAAAAAGCAAAATTTTATTTTCTATCTCTTCTTTTGAATTCTATAAATCATATAGAATCATATAGTTTTTTTGAAAAAAAGGTTCAAAATGTCATTAAATATCGAGATCACAGATGAGAAGAAAAACCCACTCATCGATAGAAAGGAAATAACATTTAGAATCGACCATTTTGGGGAAAGTACTCCAAATCGATTAGAAGTAAAGAAGAAAGTAGCTGCAATGCAAGGATCTGATGAGAAATTGACCATCATTAAGAAACTAGATACTCATTTTGGAGCTTCACATACTTTAGGTAAAGCATACATATATGAAAATGCGAAAGAGCTCCAATTTTTTGAACCATTTCATATCAAAGTCCGTAATCTTGAGAAGGAAAAACGTACAGAAATTTATCAACTCAAAAGGAGAAATGAACCTTATAAGCATTTATTTGAAAACTAATAATCAAGAAGATGTGCTAATAAAATGAACGCTTCAAACTATTATAAACTCGAAGGAGACAAGTTAGTAAGAACCCATAGATCATGTCCTAAATGTGGTCCAAGTTATTTTTTAGCAAATCATTATGATCGGTGGAGTTGTGGGAAATGTGGTTATGCAGTGTTTAAAAGAAAGGGTACTGCTAAAGGAAAAGCCGCTAGAAGATCTCCTCGAAAACGTGTAAAATCAATAGATGGATGATTAAATTCGTAAATTAAATACTATAACGTTTCTGAAATTTTTTCTCGATAATTCATATTTAAATTTAGACCTATTAGGTTTCTAGAACTAGATCTTGGAGAAATTAATGAGAAAATACTGTTTAGGCATTGAAAGTACAGCACATACATGGGGAGTAGGTATTGTTGATTTTGAGGGAGAAATTCATACTTTAATAAATGATACTTTTGTACCTGAAACAGGTGGGCTCCACCCAATGATGGTACGGGAGCACCACTTAAATTATTTTTCAAATACAATT
The DNA here is from genome assembly GCA_048941385.1 of Promethearchaeota archaeon. Classification (GTDB taxonomy): domain Archaea; phylum Asgardarchaeota; class Lokiarchaeia; order Sigyniarchaeales; family SOKP01; genus Loki-b32. Next base: position 371 of record JBHLNR010000205.1, on the reverse strand, counting down.
AATAAGGCACTTTCGGATGCAAATTTATCTATAAAGGATATTAATTTAATTTCATTCAGTCAGAGTCCTGGTTTGGGACCTGTATTAAAAATTGGTGCTTTAGTTGCCCGAATGTTAAGCCAAATATTAAAAATTCCACTAATCGGAGTAAACCATTGTGTAGCACATGTGGAAATTGGACGATTAGTATGCAAAATTAATGATCCTTTAACTTTATATGTATCTGGAGGCAACACTATTGTTAGTGCTTATGAATCTAATAGGTATCAAATTTTTGGTGAAACACTTGATTTAGCGGTAGGGAATATGATTGATGCATTTGCTCGAGATGCAGGATTAAGCCATCCTGGAGGACCAAAGATTGAAAAATT
>JBHLNR010000034.1:0-26710 GCA_048941385.1 Promethearchaeota archaeon | reverse complement strand
AAGAAAAATTGGAGCTTGAAAGATTAAAGCAAGAAAGAAAACTTAAAGAAAAAGAAGCTAAGCAAGAAGCCAAAAGAGAGAAAAAGCTAGAAAAACAAAAGAAAAAAATACAAAGAAAAAAGCAAAAAGAACAAGAAAAATTGAAAAACCTCTAATCCAATAAATAGAGGATTTAGATGATCCAAGAGTAACTCATCCAAAAGAACTGAAAACTCAAATATTATTTCAGTTTAGATGAGGAATAAAATAATCATCTTTTTTAATTATTAAATTCATGATGATAAACTAAATAAAGGTAAAAATACAATTCTATACTTAGATAGAAATTCAATCCTTACAAGATTTTTAATGAGTACTAGTGGGCAAAAATTCATATTTAAGATAATAGTCTCAGGAGACTCTGGCGTAGGAAAGACCTCACTTATGAAAAAGTTTACCCAAGGCAGTTTTGATAAAAAATATAATGTTAATACAATAGGAGCACAATTCTCTGAGTATGAAAAAGACATAGAAAACGATAGCGTTAGATTAGCATTTTGGAATATTGCTGGTTCAGATGATTTTATTTATTTATACCCTTCATTTTATAAAAACACTCATGCGGCAATAATTGTTTATAGCTTAGAAGATAATGAACTCGGGTATGAAAGTTTCAACCATATTGAAACCTGGTATAATAATATTGTGAAATATTGTGGTCAAATCTCAATATTTCTATTTGCAAATAAAGTAGATTTAATAGACGAAAGCAAGCTGGATGAGGTAAAACTTAAGGAAATGGTTAAGAGGTACGATTTTGTTAACTATTATAAAACTTCATCATTAAAAGGTGAAAGTGTTATTGAAGCTTTTGATACCATTATTGGTATCCTTTATAATAAATATAAAAAAAATCAGCTCCTTGAAGAGATAAAGTAAAATCTATTGTCCAAAAGTTTTGAAATTTAGCCGTAATTATTTGATGGAGTGGGGACTGAGGGATTTGAACCCCCGATTTTCAGGTTTCTGCACGTACAGTTTGCTTATAGGATCTGGAGCCTGACGTACTACCGGGCTGTACTAAGTCCCCACTGCAAGGTTAAATTATTAAAGAATTTGTGAAATTTATATCTTTTTTTAATTAATCATGATATTTGAGGTTAATTGATAAGAAAAAGGAAAATTTAATATTTAAATGGAAAATTAAGATTTTGGGAAACCTTTCATACCTAGTTCAAGTTGTAATCCAAGCGAATTTAACACCATTGAGACCAAATTGTATTGACCAACAGTAAAAATTAAGTCCATGAGTTGGTGTTTATCATAGGTTTTCGCAAGTTCATTCCAGGTAGAATCACTTATAAATGAATCAACATACAGTTCATCCACTGCACGGAGTAGTAAGGCATCAAAAGGACTCCATCCTTCAGCATCAGGACCATCTCTAATCCTTAATATTTCCACGTCACTAAGACCTGCTCGTTTTCCTATTACAGAATGTTGAGCCCATTCATATTCTGAATTACAAAGCCATCCAACACGTAGAATTAAAAGTTCTTTTTCTCTAATAGGAAGGGAACATTTGTATAGAATATGATTACCAAAAACTCGCCATCTATTATACAATTTCGAATAGTTACCCAGAGTTTTCATTATATTTGGAGCAGGTGCATTATTGTTCAATTTCTTCCATCCTTCAATTAAATTTCGAGTATCATCATCCCAATCTGGTTCTTCCACTGGGGGAATTCTTGGTTTAGAAAGGTAAACAGATTTTCTTGGACCTTTTTTATGATTATAGATTTCTCTTCTTTTTTCTGAAATTGTTTTATACACCATTATTTATGTATAGGGATAAAAAATATTCTATTATTTTAGGCTTTATTATTTTAATATATTTATTGTTAAAAAATAAGTAAAAGTTGATGAAATTTAGCCATTTTAGCTTACACAATGTTACTTATGTTCAATTTACTTTAGCCATAATGATTTCATTAATTTTTCAATTCTTTTTCCCTTTGTCATGGCAACCTTTAGATACTTTCCTCTATGGCTCAAGAAATCATGGAGATCCTGGTACTAACATTATTATTTTTACAATAAGCCAATGGTATTTTTCTTTTTCAATCGCTTGGCTTATATATCGTGAAAATCCCATTATTAACAATTTTCTGATTTATTCAATAGTACCACTAGGAATAATTGTTGTATATGAATTTAGTGTCTTATTCCTGTATTATGATTACATTCATATTACGCCGTTAATCATTGATATATTTTTAATTTGGAGGAAGCGAGAAACTCTTTCACAAAAACTGGCACCATATATAATTGCATTGAATATAACCTGGTTGATTTTAGTTTACTTCTTTGAATTAGCTTATTATGAGGAGGAATTAATAATATTCATGAGGAATATTTTTGTTTATTTTGTTCTGTGGAGCACTTTATCATTCTTCTTCAAAACTAAAAAAGAGGCGGATTAGATATATCTCAAATTTTCTCCCCACATTCTTCACAAAATTTAATATTTTCTGTACTCTTTAATTTAGCACCACAGTTGGCACAAAAGTTAGGTTTAAAGAGAGAGCCCTTTTTAACTATTTCATACTCAAAAGATTTTTGCTCTAGTTCAGTATGCTCAAGTTCAATATTACAGTTTTCACAAAATTTGGTGTCGGCTCGCATATATTTTCCGCATGAAATACACCTAAACCATAATTTTAGTCCACAATTTCTACAAAATTCAGCATATTTACTCACAGGGGCATTACAGCGTGGACAGGTTTTTTCTTCCAACCAGAAGTAATGTGACATCAACCTTATGATGATTAATAAAAAGAATGAAATGGGAAGTAAGATCAACCAGAAGGGATTGATTAAAAGAGAGAAAGTAATTGAAATTACTGTAACTAAAATAAAAATTAAAATCCCAATAACCAGATTACTTCTTTTTTTTGTATTTTGACTAGTGAAGCTCACAGAAATGCCATTTTAATAATAATTCAATTTGAATAAATTATATATTTTTTTAAACTTAAAGGTATTTGAAAATGATAATCAGTTAGTTGCTGTTTTGCAATAGGGGCAGATTTCAGTATCTTTATCAATCTGCTCCCCACATGCAAAACAAACTACTTTATTAACTCCATACAAAATTTTTTCCTCTTCTTTATCAACATCACTATTATTGATTCCATTTTCTGGCATAATTCACTTAAAAAACTAGATTTTGTTTAATTATAAAACAATTATCAAATTTAATAAAAAATTGGAGTCCAATCTTTAATATTAGCATTTAACAACAAAATTTAAGAGTTTTAAATTATTTATTTCTTTAAATAGTAATCAAAATATCAAGAGGATTAAAAACGAATGCCCGGTTCTCATGGTTCATTAACAAAAGCAGGGAAAGTTAAGAGTCAAACTCCTAAAATCGATAAGTCTGGGGTAAATGCTCAAAAGAAGAAGCCTCCAAGGATGCGTTTTAGAGATTTATATAAAGCTCGTTTTGTAAATGGTCGATTTGGTGGCCAACAGGATAGTTTAGGTGCTAAAAGATCCCAATTTTCAAGATAAGTTTTTTTCTTATTACTCATTTATCCTAATTTTTTCCAGCTGGTTCTTTAATTTTTGAGTCTCTTTCACATAAAATTGTGATTTTTGGTTATTTCCTAAAATAAGCTTGCTAAAATCACTCATTAACAAATTCCAACGTATAGCTCTCTCAATATTGGTTATTTCTTTAGGGGATAGATGGTTTTCAAGACTATTTAAATAATATATTGCTTTTTTAGAATCTCTTCTATAGTGAATATAAAATTCTGCTAATTCTAATATATAATCGATTAAAACATTCTGATGGTCGCTATCATAAAATTTAATATCAGTGTTAGTCAAACCAGCTTTAAGAAATCTCTGAGCTTGTGAAATATTTCCTTGATTTTTAAATCTTATAGCACGTGTTAAGAAATATTTTAGTCTAACTCGTGGAGATTTATTCCCAATTTCAAGAGCTCTTTTGAAATAATCTTTTGAATCTACAATTTTGTTTTGATCTAAATAAATTAATCCAATATATAGATTTGCCATTCCGAGATAATCTTCTTTAGCAAAAGTTATTTTTTCATTTTCTAAAAAATTTATATTAATTTTTAAATGTTTTAATGCATTTTCATATTCTTTCTTCTTGAAATAGCTAATTCCCAATTTATGATGAATTTTTATGATATAATCAATTGGAACCTCTCCTGATTTTGCAACCTCCAGAGCACTTTGGAGATAGTTATGTGCTATATCTTCATTATCTAATAGAATAGCAATCTTTCTTAATTTTAATAGAATGGATACTATTACCTTTTTTTGTTGGTTTTTATTAAAAATTTTTAATGATTCATTTAATAAGTTAGTAGCTTTATCAAAACTATATTTCTTGATAAGTTCTTCCGCCTCTGTGTAGAGATTCATAGTTTCAATTACCTCAAAATTAGTTGGAGGTTTATTAAAGAGATCAATATGAAATGGAAACAATTCTTTTGCAATTGAACTTTCATAACACAGTGCTGAAAATGGAAAATTATTTTGTTCTGAAATAAAATTTTTACTTTTGTAAATCAATTCTTTTGAAGGTCTAAAGTTTATTAGTTCACTTTCGACAATTTTCTCACTATCTAAAAGTTCAATTATTGAATTTAAAATGAGTCGAGAAAATTTAATCCAATTTTCTACTAAGTCTTCTAACTTAAATTCAGGAACTTCATTAAATAAGTTATTCAATATATAAGAAGAATAGCTATCAAATGAGCTTCTAATATAAAATTTCTTATACTCAATGTCTTTAAAGTAGGAAAGAAATCCCTTTTCAAAAATGAAGAATTCATTAAACTCTTCATCATTAGAAAAAAATAACGTTTCAGATGTTCTAATTTTAGGAACACCATTTTTTATTTCCCAAGGCAACTTAAAACTGGGTTCTAATCCAATATTGCGGATTGTGTCTACAACTTTTCTATGTTGATCCTGTGAGCAATCTTGTAATTGATCTCTTTTATTTAAGAGGGAAATTCTGATCCGATTTAGCCATGTACTCTCATTTTCACCCCTAATTAATTCAGGCATTATTAAGTTTAATAAGCTAATGAGTTTCTGCTCTTTCCCATTAATAGGAAAATTATGTTCCAAAGTAAGAGATATTGCTAAACTTCTAAGAGCTTTCATCAGATATAGAATTGTAGTAAAAGAATTTTGATTTAAGTTCCAAATTTGAAAAGCTACTGAAACTCGAAAACTAACGACTTCAAAAGGAAAATTTAGCCTTAAGGGAAGTGTTATAGGAAATTTAATTGTAAAGATGATTATTTTTTCTTTTTTCAAGCTGTACCGAAAATAATTTTCTATAGCCCCATTTATTTTCCAGCCGTTTTTTTCGATTAACTCTTGAAGATTTTTGATTTCAGTTGATGAAAATGGTTTAAGTGACATCTTTGATATTTTAAGATTGTTGCAATCAGATTTATTTTTTTTATTTAATCTTTAAAAAAATAGTAGTGTTTAGAAATTTTAATTTTGGGGAAACAATCAAATAAATATTTAAAAATTTGAATTTACTTGTAAAACTTGTAGTTTATGAAAGTTTGGGTATAATCACAAATGGATGTTGAAAAATTTAATAAACAACTGAAAAGTAAAATAGCATTGGCTAAAAGCCACGAAAAGAGGAATGAAATTGACTCTGCTATAAAAATTTGGTTAGAAATTACTGAAATGACAATAAAATTTTCAAAATCTCGAAATATTGATGCTACCTTTAAGAATATGCTTATTACCAGAACAACAGGTATAATTGGACATATAAAAAAATTAAAAACAGGTCAAATAGAAAAAACTTTGTTTGAAGAAGATATTTTTATTCAGGAAGAAGACATTCAAGAAAAAATTGAATCAGAAACAAATGATTTGGAAGAATTAAAATATCAAAAGATAGAAGCAGAAGAACAACCACAAACAACACTTGGTAGTGATTATGAAGCTATGGAAGATTCTGAACTTAAAAATCTCCCTAAGGGGTTTAAAGAGATTCAACCAAAAGATTTTAAAATCATAACCCCCCACGATGAAAATTATGTTGAAAAGCGTTTAAGCCAAGATCACAACTCAACTTTATTCAAACAACAAAAGGAATCTCTAGATGAACAAGACAGGTTTGAATTTGAAAAGAAAGAAAATGAAACATTAATATGCTTTGCTTGTGGTTATGATAAGAATCCTAAGAATGCTAAGACTTGTAAAAGTTGTGGTACTGAATTAAACTAAAGTGTATTATTATGATAGTTTAATTAATATATCAAAAAAGGCATCTTCTTTTGACTCAGAAGGATGGATTTCTGTAACTTCACAAGAAACAACTGTTTTTAATTCTCTTTCAAGAATTCCTTCAGTAATACCTGCAATGATATAAATATGGTAATCAAAATCCTTAGAATCAAACAGGAAAGGGGAGTTTTTAAATCTAAAAGTGGCACTTTTGCCCTTAGGGTCAATGTTTACTATAGAAATTTCAATCTCAGGTGAAAATGGGTCATAGACAGGATAAAAGCTTTTGAAACTCTCTAAATGTACTCTAGAAATAGGGTTATCTTTCAAACTTCGCATCTGTTTTAAAATGCTTGGGCCAAATGTAAATTTTATGTCTTTCACAGCTTCCTTTCCAATTTTTTTTGCTAATCCCTCTGTTTCAGGGATGTATTTTTTAAATCGTGAGATTAGAGCTTTATAATAAGAGATAGCTAACTCTAAAGGGATATAACTTCTTTTAGTAGCAAAAAATAACTTATAAGCTCCAATTTTCTTACTAAAAATCTGATTTTTAAGTTCTAATATAGACACATATTTCGATATTGTATTTCTGGAGAATTTCGTAAAATTAGCTATATCTGAAACAGTTACTCCGCCAGGATTATCCCTAATACATTCTAAAATCATAAACTCATGATTTATTGCATTCTTTTTATCAGACGTAAGAATTCTCCACCAAAATAGTATAATTTGTAGTATTCAGTAACTTTCAAAAGAAATATTTATATATTAATTTATCAAAAGATCAATATAATAAAATATTGATCAGTATTAATGCTGATCATTAATTATCAAGTGTGAACTATGTCTAAAAAAATATTGATAATTTCTGCACTATTCCTTGCTTTAGGCACAGGCTTAGTTCCTAGTGGGATTTTTATTGAGGATTATATTAATGAATTAGTGGTAAATTCTGCTGATGAGGGACTATTGGGGATTGAAGAAAGAGGAATACCCCTAATTGAACCTATGATTAAGGAAAAAGGAATCCCTCAAGCACTTAGAGGGATTAGAGATAAGGGCATCACTGTAGTTGGAGAGATGGTTGAAATGACTTTTGTAGCTGTTTTAATAGAGCTTATGGCAATAACGGGAGGAAATGTATCAGGTACGTGGTATGATCCCTTGGATCTAGAAAATTTCTTCAATAATGACACCGACGGCGTTTGGTTCATACTTAACGGAGTTTCAAGATATCATGGTGTAAACCTAAGTTTTTCAGAAGATGCTCAGAATCGGCTTTTATATGGAAATAGTACAATTGTTCCTGGTTTTATTCCAGGGATTCAAGGATTTTTAAATGATACATCGACTGGTGCAGGTGTTGCGACATTTTTAACTCAGTTCAATGAGGCTAATTCTAGTTTAACTAACGATCTAAATTTGACAATGCAAGAAAACTATAATTGTTCATGGATACAACTCATGAAATTAGAAGAATATATAACCGATTATTTAATCACATCCATTATTCCTCTGTTGATTATGTTTGATCTTCATGCAGAATATATGCCAGCATTAAAAGGACTTAATAATATAGATGCAATAGGTAAGGCTCTATTTATGGAACAGTGGGCAAATGGTACAATATTAGGTGAAATTTTGTATCCTGAGGGAATCGATTTCAGCGAAATGCTTGATGAAATAAATGAAACTTTAATTGGATTTGAGGTTGGTCGCAACATTCCATCAAACATAACAAGAAAAATAGCTTATGCTTTATTTGATGAGGATAATTATCCTAATGCCCTAACTAACGATACTGGAATTGAACTTTGGATTGTAGCAAACATAAATGATACAATTAAGGAATCGCTAATGAATGAATTTAATTTAACTCAACCTCAGATGGATAAGATACTTTTTTGGTTATTTGAAGAATCTTTTCAGGATAATATTGTCCCTGAGTTAATGAAGCTTCCCTCTCCAGATGGTGTTGGTATGAATATTACTGAATACGCAAGAGTATTATTACTAGAACAATGGGCAAATGGTACTGCTGATGGTGAAGTTGTGTACCCTTTTGGATTTCCATTACCCTTAAAAGCAGGTACTAGATATGGATTTGAAGTGGGGTATCAGGGGAAAAATTTACCCGTACTACCAACAAATATGTCATTAGCGACAGCAGAATCTCTTTGGGATGTTTCAAATGAGTTTTCTTTAGTAAACAAGAACGGTTTGAAGAAATGGTATTCAGCAGTAGCAGATCCTACCTCAGCTATAGCTAATGAATTACAGACCATTAACTCCTTAGAAGATGGAGCAATGGATATGATCTTGAGTTGGTTACCAGATTTTAGAGACAATTTAATGCCGTATCTTGCTCAAGAGGAGATGGATTTGCCTATGGATTCGATATCATACAGTAATTCAATAGAACTTGGAATGGTTATCCCGGGGAGTATTCTTATGGGCTTAGGTCTGCTTGGTCTAGCCAGGAATGCTTATATTAAAAGAAAAATAAATCAATCACCGTGAATAATTTAGTTATTACAGAATCGAAAGCGATTAGATACTAAGAAGAAGACCCTAAAAAAAGCTCTATAAATTTTTCTTCCTTGAATTTCTTATTTTATTGTATCTTACAATTGCTCTTTCACGCCACACCGAATTCCATTTTTTGAAGCCAGTTTTTACGAATTTTTCTCTCTTATAAAAATCATGACACACCCAATTAAATAATACAAAGAATCTCTTAGCTCCACTTTTAACTGTCAAATTCCTTGAACGTACATTTAAGTCATTACGAAAATGTTTAATTAATTTACCTTCAACTGCATCTTGAAGTTTACCCTCTACTATGGCATCTTCATAATTTATACCCTCTTCAAGGAAGTAATTCCTTACTTGATCAAAGATGTTCCCGCGACAGAGATGAATCAAATCGGTGTCTTTCTGGAATTCTAATTCAGTTAAACCTTCTTTAACAAGTTTTACAACTTCCTCAAAAGGTTTTTTATTTTTCCAATTTTCTCCCTTAAATAAATCAACCGGTAAAGTTTTAAAAATCAGTTCGCCTGTTTCCTTTCTTAAAAATCCTATAAAGGCATCTCCTACAAGGTCTCCTGTACCAGCATCATCGATTTCTATTGTCATTACTTCTCAATAGTATCTTTTCAATCAAATGGTAATTGGTTAAATTATTTAATAAATATCAAGTTTTATAAAATTAAATTGTGAAGAAAAATAAATGAAATTATTAATATAATTAGTTCAATACTCCTTTTTAATTGATAAAAAATGGAAGCAGAAATATTAGTAATCGGAAATGAGATTTTAATAGGAAAAACGCTTGATAGCAATTCAAATTGGATGGCTAAAAGGATTGCTCGTTATGGTCATCGTCTTAGAAGAATAACAAGTATAGAGGATGATGTGGAAATAATTTCTAATACATTAAAAGAAATATTAAACCGAAATCCAGATATAATTATTACATCTGGAGGTCTTGGTCCAACATTTGATGATATGACTTTAGAAGGTATGGCAAAAGGTTTAGAAAGAAAATTGGTTCTCAATCAACATGCTCTTAATTCTATAAAAAAAGCATATAAAAACGCTCATGAGAGAGGAATATTAAAACTTGAAGGAATGACAAAGGAACGAAAAAAAATGGCGTATCTACCACAGGGATCTACACCCTTACCGAATACCGTAGGAACTGCTCCAGGAGTTAAAATAAAAGAAAAAAATTGTACGATTTTTATTCTTCCAGGAGTCCCAGCAGAAATGAAGTCTATGTTTAGAAATATAATAAATCCTATTTTGAAAGAAAAAAAAGGTAAATTCATAGAGAAAGGATTTTTCTTCTCAGGTATTGGAGAAAGTCAAATCGCACCATATACAAGCGAATTAGAAAAAAAATATCCTGAACTTTGGATAAAAACCCATCCCAAAATTGGTTTATCTGTTTTAGTAGAGGTATCTATAACCGTATTTAATATAGAAAATGGGGAAGAACTGATTGATAATGCATTAAATGAAATGAGAGAAATAATTATTAACCTTAAGGGAGAAATTAAAGAAAGAGAGTAAAAATAAATTCGAAGCCACCTCACAGGTGGAAATTTCAATAAGCACCCACTTTCTGTGTTTTAGCTTATATCATCAACATCGTTAATATTTTGTAATTTCTATATTCTCAACGTTCTCTGATACTCTTACGAGTCCCGGGGCTACTGTGTCAATTGTACCTACAATCCAATTTGGAATTCCTTCTCCCGAGAGGAAATTAGAAAATTCTTCAAATTTTGAGTAATCAATAGCCATAAGCATACCACCAGCAGTTTCAGCACATTCACATTCATCAAATGCATATCCTAAATCCTTCGAAAGGTTTTCGGAGAGTTTTATAGAGGGAATGGTTTCAATAACGGCAGATAAATCAGAGTATTGGAGCATTTCTAATAGATGGCCTGCCAGACCAAACCCAGTAACATCAGTCATAGCATGAATAAATGAAAAATCCTTTAATGAATGAATTGCTTTTACAACACTCTGATTTGACGTTGTCATAATTTTTGTCGCAAGTTTTATTGATTTTCTAAGTTGTTTCTCTGAATATGTTTCAAGCATCTCTGGCATATCTTTCAAAATCCTGTATGAAGCCATAACAGGTTGTAAACCTATTGGTTTGGTTATTAATAGTTTATCTCCATTTTTGACGCCATGCTTAGGTATGATAGCGTTTTTGTTGACAAATCCTGAAGCTTCTCCGCCTATTAATGGCCATTCAGAATAGATTGTATGACCTCCTACAACTTTCGAGTTAATTTTATTCTCCATGAAGTATTTGATTCCTTCTAGAATTCCTTCTGCAATTTTCATTGGAGTATTTGTACTAATACCCAAAAAAACTAGCATCCCTGATATTTCAGGAACATTCATCGCGAAGATGTCATTAGTAACATTGCATGCTGCAATTTGCCCCATTATGTCTGGTTCATCCACAAGAGGGGTAAATATATCTAAATTTTTCACTTGTACGAGATCAGAATTCGGAACAGGAACAATCGCTGCATCTTCTATAGTTCCAACAAGACCGGTCCTCTCAAGTAATTCATTTAATTCATTTGCACCGAGCTTACATGATCATCCGAATATTTTAACTTGCTTTGTTAGTCTATATTCTTGTTCTTTTTTCATACACCTCAACTTTTTGTTTTAAAGAGAACTTAAAATAATTCTATAATTTCTGAACTAATCCCTATTTTATTCTTGAGATTAGAAAGAATTTGGTTTGCTTGACTTTTTGAAAAATAACTTTCTACCAGTTCACCGTTATTATACGATAAACCCCCCAGTATGAATCTATCTAAAAGAATTTCGATATACTTAGATTCTTCATTTTTTAAAGCTTCAGGCAAAATTTTTTGGAGATTTTCACCGAAGAGTAAAGCTTTTATATCTTTTTCTAAGTGTTTATAATACAAAAATTCATGTTTTGAATAGTTTGGAGAAAATAATACATAATTTCTGGCATCTAAATAAAGAATCGAAAAAACTTTCTTTACTTTTAATTTTTTAACCATTTTTTAAATTCTTCTAATCTAAAATTGAAATATGATGTTATTTGATGGAATTTAAACTATTAATTAATCTTTTTGATATAATTTATCGATTGTTTCGATAATTATAAATATTCAAATTTTAAAGAAAATAAGGAAATTTTTAAACTAACGTTGAATTTTGATATTTTTGATGCTGTTACGCAACAGAGTTCTCAATAAGCGCCCACAAGGTATGTGTTTCTGCTTATCTCATCGACATCGTTAGAATTTTGTTATTTCAATATGTTCAACATCATTAGAGACATGAACATACTTAGCCTTATATTTATTATCGATTGAACCTATAATCCAATTTTGAACTCCGAATTTTGAAAGGCGTTCTGAGAATTCTTCTGCCTGATTATGATCAACGGAAAGGAGCATTCCTCCAGCAGTTTCTGGCATCTCACACTCATCAAATTTATATCCGAAGTCAAATGCTAATTCTTTTGTTAATTTTATAATTGGTACCTTTTCAATCGTTGCAGAAAGTTTAGAATTTTGAAGCATTTCTTTCAAGTGTCCAGATAACCCAAATCCAGAAATATCTGTCATTGAATGGACGAATTTAACGTCAGGATAAGAATGAATCACCTCTACTACATCTTGAAGAGGTGTAACCATCAAATCAATAGCGAATTCAATAGATTCATCAAGTTCTGAATTTGAGTAGGTATCTATAAGAGCAGGATTGTTTTTTTGTAGACGATACGCGGCCATGATTGCTTGATTCCCAACTGGTTTAGTTAGTATTAATTTATCACCCATTTCTACATAGTCTTTTTTGATAATCTTATTCTTGTCCACAAATCCAGAAGCTTCCCCACCGATTAATGGCCACTCAGAATAGATTGTATGACCACCTAGAACTTTAGAATTTATTTTTTTTTCCATGAAATTTTTTATTCCATTTAATAGTCCTTCAGCGATGTGTAAAGGCATATTTTTCTTCATACCTAAGAACACAAGCATACCAGAAATGTTTAATACATTCAAAGCAAAGACATCATTAGTAACATTTGCAGCAGCTATTTCTCCCATGAGTTCTGGTTCATCCAATATGGGTGTAAATATGTCAATGTTTTTTACCATAATCAGATTAGTACCAGGGACGGGTATTATCGCTGAATCCTCGATATCCCCTTTCAAACCTACATTAGATAATAGTTTATCAAGTTTATCAGCAGGTAATTTACAATTTCAGCCAAATAGTTTTGTTTGCAATGTCAATCGATAATCTTCTAACTTTTGCATCCTTCACCTCATTTTAATTCTTTAATAATGGTATTTTAAAATAGAATTTTGTATTTATTAATCTTTTTCATATAATTTATTGAAAAATTGAATAATTTTACTAAAAAAGTAAGAAATTCTTCTTTAAAAAGTTATATTGAGTAAAGATATACTAATCTAGATTTATGATAATGTTAGAACTCGAATATATGGTGGTTCGTTGGGAGGATTTATGGAATAAATAAATCGATATGTTTAGTGGTTTTTTTTGGATTATTAAATTGATCTTTGTAAAATAATTCCAGTTTTATCTCATCAGCCGATGGATCAAATAGGTTCTTTTTAAGCTCTTTCTGTTTATCAATTTTTAAGATGTAATTAAACATAAAGGCAGAACCTGGCTTTAACTCATTTAATTGTAAATATTTTGGATAACTTTGTTTTTTCTGAATATCAACATATGCCGGAACCTTTAGCGAAATTTGTAAATCTTTGAATTCAAAATTTGTGGGATTAGTAAGTTTAAGGTTCAAGTAGATTTCATTACCTATTGTCTTAATATTTTTAAAAAAGGATACATCTTTAGAATCTGTGATTTCAGATTCAATTTTTTCGAATGAGAGCTCATTGTTAACAATTTTAGCATTTAACTTATTCCTATTAATATAGTTTAGAGTTATTTCTTTAAGTTGTTCTATATTTAAGTCCAAAAACTTAGACAGTAAATCTAATTTTATTGGGTTACTAATACGTGAATAGTATTTTATTTGGTTTAAGTAGAGTTTATCCTCTCCTTTCTGAATGAAATTTTTAAGTTGATTTATCAAGATTTCTTTTACATTGTTAAATTTGTTGATATAAGGTCTCACATATAAGTTAAAAATATTATTATCTTCCAGTACTTTTTCTTTACCGAGAATATTTTCAATTTGGTCATCAGTTTCTTCAATATAACTCTGGATTTGTCGAGAATTCATTTCGATTAACTTCTTTCCATCTGTAAACTCATTGGTTTTAAGTAAAAAGTCCAGTTTGGAATAGAGTGTTCCGAAATTATCAGTAATCTTTTTAATTCCTTCAATCCTATCTGATATAATCGATTGAATATGTCCCTGGAGGAGTTGAAACCTAAGTTCACTGTCAATACCATTTATTTCCTCATTATCAGAGACATCTCCTAATATTCTACTTTGCTGCATATAATCGTCTAAATCATCTTTTATCGTTTTAAATTGTCGATCTAGGTCAATCAGATATTCCTGAATTTCTATTTTTATTGAAACCCATTTTTTTAACAAATCTTTAAAGATTTCATCAAATTCTACATTATTGATTAAGAGCTCTCTTATTTCACCATCTAATTTGAATAATTTTTTCCTTACCTGAGTGATATATACAAACGATTCATTTTCACCTTTGGATACATTCATCTCAAGTTCATTTTCTTTTATATAATCAAACTCAGTTTTTAATATCGTTATACGGTGATCTAATAATTTAATTTCTTCATGTAAACTAGATATAAATTCTTGTTTCTTTTCTTCACAGATCTCTGTAATAAAACTTTTAATTATGCTTAATTCCTCAATAATTTGTACTTTTGTATCCTCCCATTCTTCAATTAACTCAAAAGCTAACCTTTTATATTCAAATTTATTTATAACATTATCAAATTTTCTGATCTTTCTTAAGATTTTACTGTATTTCTTATTTAATTGGATTTCTGTTTCATTAAATTTAAAATTCTCAATAAATGCGTTGAGTTTCTCTCTAAATTGAGCAGGTGTCTTTTGAAATTTTGTTATTTTTCTTTGAAACAGTTCAAGTTCATAATTTATTCTCTGTATAGCAATATCGATTTTTTTAAAGTTAGTTTTGATATTTTTTAGGGTAAAATGAATCTCTTCTTTTACTTCTGGATCTTTTTCAATTAGTAATGATTTATTTAATTCAATTGTTATCCAAACGGCTATTTTATGGTTTTTTAGAATAAAACATATATGGTTCAGTAGGTTTATAGTTTGCTTTCTCTCTCTCCAATAGCGTGACTCTAATTGGTAAAGAATTCTAGTGATTTCATTTTCAATTTCAATCTGATATTCTTCAAATAATCGTTTAATAACTAGAGCAATTCCTTCCCTAATATTTTCAGAGGGATTTTCTAATTCATCAAATAAATAAGAAAATATATCTGATATATTTTTTTGGCACAATCGGTAAATAGCATTTATTAAAGAATTTTTGTAATAAGAATCTCCCATTTCTGACATCGAATTTAGCAAATTAGCCCATATTTGATCGAAGTTATTTTCTGCTATATTAACAAGAGTTTCAATTACTCTTGATTGAATGCGATAATCTTTCTCCTTTAAAAGATTTAATAATTTTGGTATAATTGAGATTATTTCAGAAGACTTCTCTTTACCTATTTCTCCAAATAACCAAATTACTAACTCCTTTACTCTATTCTTTTCATTATAAAGTAAATTGAGTAAAACATAAAATAACTTTTCTTTCGATAAGAAATATGTACCATGAATCTTTAATAGTTCAGCAGCAGCTTTTGCTACATCATCATCTTCATCTCGAAGATTAATTATTACCATTGATAACAATGGTTCTAAATTTCGAATTTTAGTATAATCCTGATTCAATATTTTTTGTATGATTTTTATAACATTGAGTTTTACTTTCCAATCATTATCCATTAATTTTTCTGTATATTCTTCAATAATTTCTTGAATTTCTTCTAAATCGATATGTAGCGTTAATATTAAATTTCCTATTATTTTTACAGTTAATCTTCTCACCGTTGGATCATGATCATATAAACGTCCTCTAACTTTTTCAATTAAATCTATTAGTAAATTTGGTCTAAACATAGAAATTTGATAAAGTATCTCTAAAGATACTAATCTAACCCAAGAATCAGAATCATTTATAAAATTTTTCACAGTTTTTACTGTTCTTTCTGCTATTGAAGGGGATTTATCACAGATTAAATTTAAAAGGCTAAGAGACCTATATACAAGCTCTTTATCGTAATGATTTTGATACTCTTCGATTATTTTAAAAATTTCCTCAGCAGCCTGTTCATTATATCCATTAAGGATTAATTTTTCGATTTTTTCTGTGTTTAGAGTTAAAGATGTCAAGGTGATAGGATTGATGATTTTTTTAAATAATTTTTTCTCAATGAAATCTTCTATCAAAGTAGTATAAATATCTTTTAAAATAATTATGTCAAATAGAATTAAATCATAAAATTATTGACAAAAATAATAAGTTAAAATTTCAAACCGAAATAAAAAAAGGATAAGTATTTGAAATACTTATTCAAAAAGCTCAATAATAGCAGTTCCTGGAGTGGCGACTCTTTCTCGGTATGTTAAAGTTCCTTCCTCAACATCTTTTGTTTTTACTAAACCTCGTTCAATATCTTTTTCAGAGATATATCCTCTTTCACCAGCTTCAAATTGTTTTATAATATTACCCTCTTTATCTTTTATATCTACATTAGTAAAAGTAATTTGGTTAACATTAAAAAAGACTTTCTTTGCCTCAATTTTATCAACTATAGCTTCGGTGACTAGCTTATCCCCGACTCTAACCATCCCTCTCATCTCAACCTCAAATTCAATTATTTTACCATACTTCCCATGTTCAAGAAAATCTTCAAAAAGCTTCGAAATAAAGCCAAATGAGAACAATCCATGTGCAATAACTCCTTTTAATCCTGCAGCTTCTGCTACAGCGTCATTAACATGTATGGGATTAGTATCTCCAGACGCTTTTGCATACTGTTGTAGCAATTCTCGTGTAATTCCCTCAAATTCAGTTCTCAAAACCTGCCCGATCTTTAAATCTGATATTATAACCATTTTTTAATAACCTCCTTTTCTTAATCCAGCTGTTACCACTACATTACAGACGGGTTCATTATTTTGATTTACAATCTTAGTTATTAATTCTACAAATAGCATCATATTTGCTTCAACTAACCACACTTTTCCAAATTTGGCAGTAGCAGTTAATTTATCACCGGGTTTAACATCGACACACCCTTCCCAGTTATATTTATTACCTGCATGAAGTATCATTCTGGGGTTTTTTATAAGCATACGTTCCTCACCATTTAGGAAAAATTTTGCTCCTGGAGCCAATGTATAAAGACTTTTTATTGTATAAGCGTTTGCATAAGCATGACACGCGACAATTCCCTCTTCTTCTGGGCCTACGTACTTAGGATCTGTAATACCAAAACATTTGGCGAAATTTACAAGATTCCTATAACGAATACTAATTTTTACACTCCCGGGTAAGTCCTTGCCAGGTAAATTTTCAATTAAGAATTCAGCATTTTTTTTCATTTCTTCAATTGACATTTTAATTTCACTTATTTTTAAAATTGCATTAGATTTATTTTAGAATCGGCTAAATTAAAATTTAATTTGTACTTCAAGACATAACTACTAATAAAAGCTAAAAAGAACATTATCTATAATTTAAAAATCTGCCTGATTCCATCATATCACAGGGTTTTAAGTAAGATTTACCAGATATTTCAGCGAATTTGTGTAATTTTTCTGCCCATTCTTTATATTTTGTTTTACCTATATCAAAAGGACCTGGCATGAATGTAGCTTTCAATTGTACTTTATCTATTAGTTCATAACTCTTTACTACACCTTCTTCCAGTAACCTACAAGCTTCATTTAAACGTATTGCGGAATAAATTTCGGGATCTAAAAAATCTCTTAAAAATTCCGTCGTTTTCTTCTCTACAGGAGGAAGTTTTCTTATCGGCTTATTTTCATTCCACTTGTAATATCCCTGACCTACTTTTTTGCCAAGTTTTCCAACTTTATATAGATCTGTTATTCTTTTACTAGGAGTAAAATCAGGTGAAACATGTTCTTCAAAATATTTGGATGAATAATAAATAGTATCAATTCCTATCGCATCAGCTAATTCAGAAGACATGTCTGCTGCATCTAATTGTTCACGAGAAATTCCATTCTCAAATGCTCGATTAATTAACCAATTGTGATAAAGACTTCCTGCAATATCAAACCGGTTTGCAATAAGTCCTGGAGATTCTTTTTCAAGTTGAACAGTAAATCTTTCACCGATTAGGCAAGGGAATTTTTGGGCAATAGCATACCCCATCCTAAGAGAGTTATTCGATGATTTAATTCCGGGCGTGATCTCAATTAACATGCCAAATATTGGAAAGAAAGTATGAAAGTGCATACCTATAACATTTTCAGGTCGTCGTGAAAATTCAGCTATTTTTGTTATACTCATTGTTGATGTATTCGAAGCTAATATGGTATGTGAAGGTGAATTTTCACTTAATTCTTTGAAAACATTTTGCTTAACCTCTAATATTTCGGGTACTGCTTCAATTACAAAATCTGCATCCTTAATTGCCGACGGCAGGCTTGTTTCTGTTATTAATCGGCTCATGATTGTCTGCGTATCAATTCCTTTAGAGATAATGCCTACAGATTCAAACACATTCAACTTTTCCTTAAAATTCAATTTTTCCCTCATATATGTAGAAATGTCAGATTCAGAGAGAAATTTCTTAAATTGCTCCTCAGACTCAAGAGCTTCTATTCTACGTTGTACTATTTCCTTAGATTTTCGGAGTATCTCATCGCTTAGATCTACAAGTACTACTTTCTCATATCCAGAAAGGAGTGCAACTTGAGCAATCCCAGAACCCATTATTCCACCTCCAATTATTGCCATATTTTTAATATCATCTACTAAAACCATCTTTTCACACCAATTTTAATGATAAAATTATCAAGCATTCTAATATTTAATGATAGAATAGATTTTTTCTTGTTGGGATATTGATTTGTCAAAAAATTCTAAGATTCTTTGTCTATTGGCACATCCATTTAATATAATACATCTTATTTTGAACTCCTCAATTAGAGACATTAAATAAGGATCGACCGGTCTTGTTATTTCTTTTAAATTATCAAACTTGGGGTCAAATTCTGCTAATCTATGTGATTCTTTCATTTTTTTTAATATTTCTATAGATATTTCTTTGATCACTTGATTCTCTTTATCCATAATACCATCTATATCTTTAATTAGGAAACATCTGTTTAATCCTAAGTTTTCTGCTACAAAAAGAGTTATTGAATCAGAAGTAACCTCCCAAGTATGTGGTAATCTGTCATTTTCTTGTAGGAATTGAAATGGTAAAAATAAGCCGAAAATTTTATCCTTTTTTTTTAATTCATCTATATCTTCTATGAGTTCAAGATTAGGGAATTTTTTGTTTAACTCTAAACCATTATAATTCATAGAGATAATACCCATCCAATGAGCGAGTTCATCGGTAAATTTCAATTCATTATACACTTTTCTTATAAAATTGGCAAAGGAACCACCACCAGGGATAATAATAATTTTCTGGACTTTTTCTTTCTCAAATAAATGAGATAGCTGAAAGATTGTGGAATTTAAATTTTCATGGTCTTCTAAAATGCTGCCTCCGATTTTAAACAAACAAGCATCATGCTTCATAATATTCAAAATCCTATTATAATTGAAAATACAACGCTCCCGCTACAGCAAAAGCAGAAGAACATATTTTGTTAGGGATTTTAGTTATCTCCTCATAGCTTTTAATATTATAATACCCTAATGTATGAAGAGATTTTTTAATCAAGAACTCTCCTGATAAACCAGTTATAACAAATTTCGGATTATTTTCAAATTGCTTAAACCTATTTTTCAGATTATTCATGAAAGACACGATCTCTCTTGAAATAATGTCTAATTGCTTTTTATAAATAAACCATGCAATTATGTCTAAATCCTCTTTAGGAATTGTTTCTATATCCATGCATATTAATCGAGATAGGCGTGCATAACAGTCATTTAGTGATTTTGAACGATTATCTGCGGTATCGTTAATATAATCTTCCTCGGAAATATTACCTAAAATCCTATGAACATCTGATATTAAAGCAAATTTTTCAAATGAAATTCGTACCATTTTCTCTTTGAATGGAACATGATGAGTAATAGAGGGGACTGTTGCCCGCAATCCTCCGGTATAAATTAATTCATGATTCAATAGACGTGAAATGTCATCTATTCCGTTTGAGGCAGGTTTTGAATCAATCAAAGGAATTAAATCTATTGTAGTCGACCCTGCATCAATCAGAATGCATTCTGGTAAAAATGAACCTAAGAAAAGTGCTGTAGATGCCCAATTCGCTGCTGCAATTGAGTATGGGTTAGATTTAGCTTCAGCAAATTCAATGAAATTTGATTTATTAGATATAAATCTTAATTTATTCTTATCAAAAACCTCTGCTAATGCATTTAAAATTGTAAAAATTCCTTCTCTTTTAGTCTGAAAGGCATCTGAAAGTTCTGCAGTGATAGTGATTGCAAGATAATCAACATCTTCATGTTGATAATTCCCGGTTTCACATAATCTTTTTGTAATATTTAATAACATTTTTGGGATTTCTATAATAGATTTCTCCCAGAAAGGGAAATACTCTATAAATGAAACTGAATTTATTATTTTTTTATCTTTAAAATGAAGTAGGGCTGCTTTTGTATTAGCACCACCAATATCCAATCCTAAAATGTTTATATTTAATTACCCCGATATCTATCTTTTATAGCATTAATTAATAAATCAAGATTCTCCCCAGTAAGAGCATTAGTAAAAAATAAGTTATTATCTTTAAGTTTTAATTTTTCTTTTAGATATACTATTTCTGAATCTTTAGCTAAATCAATTTTATTAAAAATAGTGATGATCTCAATTGATCCTTGTTTTGAAAAATTTTGCTTTATTTCGTGATATAAATCAATTTGAGATTCTATATCATAGCCACATGCAGGTGTAGGATCAAAAATGAATAAAATCAAATCAGAGATTAATCTTAAAGCTAATATGGCTTGCAATTCAATATTATTTCTTCTTGACATAGGACGATCCAAGATACCTGGAGTATCAAGACATTGAATTCTAATTTTTTCAAATCTCCCTTCAATTTCTAAGTGTCCCATATTTAATTGTTTTGTTGTAAAGGGATATTCCTTAACTTCAATTTTTTTATTAGTGGAGATATTTTTAACAATACTACTTTTACCTACATTAGGATAACCAGCAACTACTATACATGGCATCGTATAGTCAATTGTAGGAATTTTTCTTAAGTTTCCTCTGATAGCATTCAAATATTTAAGATTTTTGTCTTGTTTGTTGATAATAGATGCTATTCTACCAAATGCTGCTCTACGTAGTTGATCACCTTCTTTAGGAAATTCAATCTTATTTAATTGACTTAAATAGTCTCTTTCAATTTTGCTTAGAATTGGCAAAATTCCATTTAATTTGCCCAGAGTTAATTTCAATTTGTCTATATCTACCAAAAGAGATGCTAATTCTTTATAAAAATCAGGAAGATCATCAATAATAGGGACCATCTTAATGATTTTTAAGATTCTAGTTATTAATTCTTCGATTGCTACTTTTATACGTTTAGATTCTTTTTTTTTTGCTTTTATTAAGATAGGGGCATTTTTTGAAACTTGAGCTGAGCTCTTCATGCCCCTTTTAAACGCAATATCCAATAATTCCTTCGAGCTAGGTACATGATAAAAAGAATTAAACGGATTCAAACTGAAAACCTACAGATTTTCTATAAATTTATTTAGTGTATATCTAAAAATAATTGTACTATTCTAATTAATTTTTGAATATACTTAAAGAGATTGTATTTTTCTCCAATCTTTCGTAAATCATCAGGAAGTTTAGGTCGAATAACAGGAATTATAGAACAATAAGGAATTTTACTTCAAACATATTAAAAGGCTTTATTCTTATTTGATGAGAAATTTGAGAAAATCCTTAAATGTATAAATTTCTTAAATTTGTAACGATAAAAAAAAGATTTCCTTATCTAATTGTCTCCCAAGGATTCATTCTTGATGTAAATCGAAATAATTTCCAATTATATCAAAAACTATGAATTTGATTAAATATACAATCCGAAGATTATTGGTAATGACCCCTGTATTAATTACTGTATTAACTATTACTTTTATACTTTCAAGATTGATGCCTGGAGATCCCGTTATTGCTTTACTAAGATCACAAGGCTTAAGACCACGTGGACAAGAGTTTCCTATAGAATTCTATCTCCAAGCAAAAAAACAGCTTGGACTTGATAAACCCATACTTATTCAATACTTTATGTACTTAAGAGATTTATTTTCAGGGAATTGGGGTGTGTCTGTTGTAATTTCTTGTAATGAACCTGTATGGAATCTTATTATGGAAAAATTACCTAGAACTATTGATCTAACGATTTTTTCCATGATATTAGCATCGTTTTTTGGCATAAAAGCAGGAATTATATCCGCAACTAATAAAGATGAGTCCAAAGATACAATTATAAGAAGTATAACATTAATAGGTGTAGCGATTCCCGCATTTTTTTTAGCTATATTACTTCAATATATTTTTAGTATTCAATTTCCTCTTTTTGATCCAACAGGTTACAGAAGTATTGATATGGAAGATCCCCCATCAATTACAGGTTTCTATATAATTGATGCTTTTCTCGTAGGAGAATGGTTTAAAATTGGAGATTATGTCTGGCATTTGCTTTTACCAGTATGTTGCTTATCGTTTATTATTTTCGCATCAATTGCCAGACAAACACGTGCAAGTATGTTGGATGAATTTCCTAAGGATTATATAAGAACTGCAAGAGCAAAAGGGTGTAAAAACAAAGATGTAATAAATTCCCATGTTTTACGAAATGCATTAATTCCAACAGTAACAATTATTGGTTTGAATTTTGCTGGTTTACTCTCTGGAGCAATTTTTACTGAGATCATATTTGATTTAGATGGAATAGGCCAATTGCTTATTAATGCAATAGATTTAAGAGATTACTGGGTTATAAGTGCACTTATATTCCTAATAACTTTCATGTTCATTATAATAAATCTATTAACTGATATTGTTTATGCAGGACTGGACCCAAGAATCAGGTATAGATAATAGATGTAAAAAATGGTCTATTATAAAAAAGAGCAATTAATTATCCTATTGAGTTTTTAATATTGATAATTTTTTCTCAATTTCATAAATTTCATTAGATAAATTGAATATGTCCTTTGGAATCGCCTTATATATTTCTAAAATATATTCATATCTCCCGATTACTCTTGAAAATTTACCTAATTTCTCTTCTTTCTCTGCTTTTTCTAACATCATAGCAACTTTTTCAAGCTTACTTTTCATTTCGGGGGGAACTGTTTTTTGTTCAGATAATTTTTTTTCCATGTACATCTCTTTTTCCTTTAAAACTTTATCTACACGTTCTTGAAACTCTGTTTCCCCTTTAGTTTTAGCAAATGAATCTCTTGTTTCATGTTGAACTAAGTTTTTTAACCGGGAAATTCTCTGATCAATCATACTAATCTTACCTTGAAATCCTAATTTTCTATATATTTCTTTTGCTTCCTCTAAGAATGATATTGCTGAAACAAAATTTTTTTCAGCAAATTCTTCTTTAGATTTCTTTTCTATTTGTTCTGCTTCCTTTTCTAACTCATCAAAGGGTCCTGGCATCTGATTCATCAAATTATTTTTAGTTTACTAAGAATTTTATGTTTCTAAAACATAAAAATGTATCAAAAATCTAAAAGGTTCTGATAAAAACCAGCAAATTTAATTAGATCCAAATCTAAAAATAAATAACGTGTAGATATGTTAATATTTTAATTATTTCCAAGAGGATTACGATGAAAAAATATAAAGTAGGAATACTAGGAGCCACTGGTGTTGTTGGTCAAAATTATATTAATTTATTGCAAAATCATCCTTGGTTTCAGGTAGTAGATGTAGCAGCATCTCCACGATCAGCTAATAAAACGTATAAGGAAGCTGTAAAGACAAAATGGCAAATGCCTAATTTGATCCCTGATAATGTTAAAGATTTAATTGTAAGAGATGTCCAAGATTTTGAACATATTACAAAGGATCTCAGTTTTGTATTTTCTGCAATTAATATGCCAACAAAAGAACAAATCAAGGAACTCGAAATTGAATATGCCAAAAAAGGGATACCAGTATTAAGCAATAATTCTGCTCATCGATGGACTCCTGATGTACCCATGATGATTGGTGAAATTAATCATGAACATATAAATATGATTCCAATTCAGCAAAAAAATATGGGTTTTAAAGAAGGTTTTATTGTTGTGAAACCGAATTGTTCAGTACAATGTTTTTTAACGACCATATATGCTTTAGAGCAAGCGGGTTATAAAGTTGGTAAATTAATAATAACCACTCTACAAGGAGTATCTGGGGCAGGTTATCCCGGCGTTCCATCTTTAGATATTGTTGATAACATTGTTCCATATATTAACGGGGAAGAGGAAAAAACAGAAACAGAACCACATAAAATTCTGGGGAAAATTGGGGAAAAAGGAATTGAAAATGATGATTCTATTGAAATTAGTAGTACATGTACAAGAGTCCCCGTATCTGATGGTCACACTGCATCGATTAATATAAAATTCAAAGAAAAGGTTCCTTCAAAAGAAGAAATAATTAAAATTTGGAAATCCTTTAGGTCAATACCTCAAGAATTAGAGTTACCATTTGCTCCAAAACAGCCGATAATTTACTTACCAAACATTGATCGTCCACAGCCGAAGAAAGATAGAGATAACGATAAAGGAATGGCTTTGACAGTTGGTCGCTTAAGAGAAGATAATATCTTTGATTATAAGTTTGTAGCTTTAAGCCATAATACGGTTAGAGGTGCTGCGGGGGGTAGTATTCTAAGTGCAGAGTTATTGGTGGCTAAAGGATTTATAAAGTAATAAATTTTTTTAAAAATTCTCTTAAGGTTAAAATTCATGTTTGTCAATTAAGATCGGGAGAATAAGTTTTAACAAGGAGAGAGTTCCTTTTTTTTGTATCAATCTAAAAGGTGGTAATTCTGGAAATACATGGAAGAATTTCTGCTTTCTCAACATCTTTAGAGTTCTTATCTTTGAACGAGGAGAATACTTATAATGTTCAAAAATAAAATATTTAATAAAATTTTCGACTAATTGTTTATCTATTATAATAATACCTGATAAATAGCCATATTTTTGAGATATTTTAAATCTAATATCCTCTAGAGTCATTTTTTCCTGTTTTGTAAACAAGTCGTTCTTATTCATTGAATTAATATTTTGTAGAGTCTTATTTTCAATCTCAAAAAGAATTATATAATCTGAAATTTCTTCTAAATAATCAAAGTTCTTCAAATTAAGATTTTTAGATTTTTCAATATCAGTAATAATAAATAAAATCTTAGAATTTAATCCAAACCAACTATCGAATAAACTAAAAAAAACCTCGGGTATAGCCCAATGAGATATCTTTCGAAGATTAACATTAAATCCAAAAATCCTTATTAAAAACCTTAAAAGCTCATTATATATAATTGGTTTTGGTGTCAAAAACCAGTGTTTCTCAAAACCCCGGTAGCCGAATAAAATTTTTTGGAATAAAAGCAGTAAGTTTTCTGTTTTTATATTAACAGGCATATTAGATATTTCTGATAAAAGTGATACTGCATCGTCTTGATATATATAGTAAGAATGGGTTGTTTGTAATATCTCCCTAACAAGTCTCAAAATTTCATTTTCATGTAATCCTTCAATATTGATTCCTAAATCCTCTGGAATAAAGAGCTTTAATCTTAAATAAGGTTTTTCGGATTTTGTAATAAGAATTTTTTGAATATGTAATATTAAAATTTGTTTTTTAGAACCGAAGATAAATGAAACATTGAATTCAGGTAAAAAGGAGTACAACACTTTAAAAAAAATGCTTATTTGGTATTTATTTAGAAAAGTAATAACATCTTTTAGGAAGGTAAATATTTTTGGCTCAGGAAATATTATGAACCATTCCTGTTCTATTAATTTCTGTATCAAATTCAAGAATTTTATTATCAATATATCAAGAGGGAGATCTTCTATATTTAAACAATATTGATTAATAGAGTCTATAGCTTGTTCCTTGAATATTCGAATTGAGGATACTCGTTCTATGTTCTTTTTTGTTAATCTTTCCAAGATTCTGTTGTAAAATTTATCAATATCTTCAATGTCTTTTTTATGAATTTTAATAGTATCAGGGGGCAATATTTCTAGAGATTCATGAATCCCTGCCTTCCTTGTCTTATATAGATATAATTTAATTATAGTTTTTTCATCATCAGAGATAATGATATCCAATATATTTTGTTGAGTATTTATGAATTTTGGATAAAGAATCTCAAATAGATAATAAAGTAAATATGGATTTATCTCTATAGGAGTTAGGGGTATTCTTATTTTATTTTCTGTTAATTTGAATTTATCTCCAAGATCAATATGAGCATTATAGTTAAGTATTTTAATCCAGTTATCTCGAAACCGTTTATTAATCAATTCTTAAATAACCCCCATGACTCTTAGTTTCTCTATATCTTTAGGATTAACTATAATTTCTAACAATTTACTTGAAAAAGTTA
>JBHLNR010000204.1:0-6175 GCA_048941385.1 Promethearchaeota archaeon | reverse complement strand
CTCAAAATCTTCTTTTTAAAATAACTCCATGAATAAAGTTCCTTGAGCGACTGTTCACCTTGTCTCTGGAATGATTTCCCCGCATTAAATCCCATTAAGACTAAAAATACAGGAATAGATATTCTTTCCCACAAAGTTGCAGCAATATTACCTTTTATATCCCACAATACCATATGATCGAAAATAACAAGAAAAATCATCACAGCTTTCAGGAAATCTACTTGGAAATAATTACGGGTTTCTTCCATACGCTCTCTATTCGTTTCATTTACTACTAAATCAGTTACTTGTTCGTTTTTCTTCATATTTATTTTTCACATTTTTGTTTAAAATTATACAAAATGTAATATGAATTTTATTTGACATCAGTAAATATAACAGATAAGGAGTCCATATATTGATGTAAAAAAATAGTGATTTGATCAATTAATATACTCAAAAACCTATCATTAAAATAATTTGCGATAGGCTTTAATTCTCAGAAATTTAGTTTAGATATCACCTGTATATTATCTCAATTTATTGTAAGACGATAGAAATCCTAAATTTTTATATAATTGATAATCATATTATTTAGTTAAGCAGGTTTAAAGAATTTGTAGATTATCTTGAAATGAAGTGAGCACCGACAAAAATACTAATTTTTTAGAAAAGCAATTAAAGGCATTAGGTCAAAAGATAAGGATAGATATCTTGAAAAAGCTTAGAGATATACAGAATCCCTTTTCTTTTTCAAAACTCCAAAAAGAAGTTCTTGAAAATAATTACACTTCAGTAAATTTCTCTTTTCATTTAAATGCATTAAAAAAATGCGATTTAATTGATTCATCTGAAAATGGATATTACATTACCAAATTAGGAAAACAAATTTTAAATAACATTCTTTCAATCGAGCAAATTTTACTAGATAGATCCAAGACCAGAATGATTAGAACTTCGAAGTATTCTACAGAATTATTTGATTCTAGCAAAATTGAAGAATATTTAGTTACAGAAGGTGAACTAGATGTATATTTAGCAAAACAGATTGCTCGTGAAGTTGAAGAACGCTTAACAAAAACGAATATTGAATATTTGACAGCTCCACTTATGCGTGAGTATATAAACGCTATTTTATTAGAAAATGGATTAGAAGAAGTAAGACATAAACTTACTCGATTAGGAACGCCTCCTTATGAAGTGTTTAAATTATTCAATTCAGAGGATATTGAAATTACACCTGAAAAATTTATAGAAAGACTTGGTTCTGACGTTTCTGAGCAATTTTTACTTTTAAATGTCCTCCCTAAAAAACTAGCAGATTTATATTTATCAGGAGAAATTGCTCTGCTCCATTTAAATTATTGGAGCCTAAGGCCATTAAGTATATACATAAACATTGAATCTCTTCTTAACTATATTTACAGCAAAAATAAGATTATATCCCATAACTTTGATAATGATAAAGATTATTTACATCTTATCTCTGATCTTAGTAATTTTATATACAAACTTAAACAAGTTTATTCGGGAGATTTAATTTTAGGAGATTTCTATGATCGATTCATTGCTAAATTCGAATTATCAGAAAACCAATCATATATCATGGACATATTATCCTCTCAACTCCTTAGGTTCGAAGAGATTTTCAATGATGGTTATCCACATTTATCATTAGGATTTAATAGTGATATGGCTTTAACCAATGACAGTATTCTGTATGAACAACCCATGAAACAATTCCTCTCAGGTATAATGGAGAAATCTGAAGAAATTGAAACTCCATTACTATTATTTAAGTACTCAGATTTTAAAGAAAATAATTCATCTGAGTCAATAATTAAAAATCTGCTTTCTCATCCTATTAAAAATAATATAATTCTCCAGAATGATAATAACTTAGACTTGTTAAATTCAGCAACAATTAAAATCACTAATCTAGGGAGGAATAAAATTATTTTAGATAAGATCTTGATGAACTTACATATGGTTTCTATAGATGCCAACCAAAGTGATGATAAATTTTACGAGCTATTACAAGCTAAAATGGAATCCATTTTTGAGTTTTTCAGAATTAAGGAGAATCTAGTCAAAAAGAAACTTAATACTGTAAAAGTATGGAATAATATGATCCCCCATATGTTTGAGGAGATCCAAGAGAACTTATTACAGAATTCTATAAAATCTATAAGTTTTTTTGGATTAAACAAGGCTATTCAGAACCATTGTGGTATTGAATTAGATAGGACAGAAAGCAGTACTACTTTTGCTTTAAGTGTTATATCTTTTATGAGAAAATTTATTAAAGAAAAAAATGAATCTGATAACGATTTCTATATCTTGACGCAACCCCATAAAGATAAATATCTACAAGATTGTTGGCAAAATGCAGCTTCAATTAATGGGAATTTTATTAAATCTTACTCATCAAAAATTATTAGAGAGAATCTTTCCTTAAGCTTAGATAAGAGAATTTCCCTATTTAAGAAATTTGAGAGATTATTGGATGGAGGATCTATTTTTGAACAGTCTATTAGCGCAAGTGATATTACTCTTAGTAAATTTCTAAGTATCTTAGAAAACTCAGAAATAAATGCATTTTCTTTAGGCAACTTTGAGAATAATGTAAAATTGAAATAATGTTGAGATTATTATCTTTCAATCATTAGTTCTGCTAGAAGTGCTTTTCTCATAGGAATACCATAATAAGTTTGCTTAAAATAGATAGCCTTTTCAGAATCGTCTATATCTGGTGAAATTTCTGTTATACGAGGTAATGGATGCAATAATCGAAATTTTTCTTTAGTGTTTTGCAGATCTTCTTCTCTAAATACATAAAATTCTTTTACTTTTTCATATTCCTCTATATCAATAAATCTTTCTTTCTGAATTCTAGTCATATAAAGTACATCTAATATATCTAGAATCTTTCTATAATCAGTTGTTTCCTTGTATTTCATGTGTCGTTGTTGCAAGAAATCTTTATCCCGATTCCTCATTTTCAATTCAACAGGGCTAATAAAATAAACATTAACATCAAAATGAGATAATAAAATCGAAAGTGAATGAACTGTTCTCCCATACTTGAGATCTCCCATTAATCCTATATTTAAACCATCTAATGTACCAAATTCCTCGCTCATAGTTAGAATATCTAATAAAGCTTGAGTAGGATGCTCTCCACTTCCAGAACCTGCATTAATAATAGGAACCCGGGAAAATTTAGCTGCCATTCTGGCAGCACCTTCAAGAGAGTGTCTCATAACAATACAATCACTATAATTCTCTACTGTCCTAATTGTATCTGCAATACTCTCACCTTTCTTAATCGAAGATACATCCCCTGAATGAAACCCAATCACATTCCCCCCTAATCTATACATAGCAGACTCAAAACTAAGTCGAGTACGAGTAGAGGGTTCAAAAAATAAAGTGGCAAGAATTTTGCCTTTCAAAAGGCTTGAATTTCTTTCACGTATCATTTCTCTACCCCTATTTAAGATATAATCAATATCATCTCTATCAAATTGCTTAGCACTAATTATTCCTTCGGCAAATTTCTCATGAAACATTTAAATTCTCATTTATACTGTTTTTATTAACATTATGAAAGTAAGATTTAAATTATTTATTATTAAACTATGGTCTTTCAGAAGAAAGAACCAGAACTAATAAAATTTAAAATTTATAAATAATTAAATAAGTTAGTTAGAGAATTATGGTTTTTTAAATTGAAGTATCCGAAAACTACTCGAAAGTATTGTCCCAGTTGTCGTTCACATCAGGTTCATAATGTCTCGCTTTATAAGAAGGGAAAAGAACGTGCTCTTAATCATGGTAGGAGGAGAGTAGAACGCAAGAAGAAGGGCTATGGAAGTTTTCCGAAAGAGATCTTTCATAAGAACGCCAAAATTAACAAAAAAAGTACTCCTGTCTTAGAATGCACTGAGTGTGGTAAAAAACAATATGCCAAATCATACCGAGTAAAAAGACTTGAATTACAGGAAGTATAATTAAAAAGAAGGAAAAATTATGCCAAAAAAAAAGAAAGCAAAGGAATTAATACCGCAACCAAAAAGTAGATTTTTACGCGTTAAATGCTTGAATTGTGGGAACCAACAGATAATTTTTGGATGTTCTGCTACTGATGTTGAATGTTTAGTATGTGGAAAGACCTTACTCCAATCTACTGGAGGAAAAGCTCGAATTCTTACTAAAATATTAGAAGTACTTTCGTAGATTTATCATAACTAATTAATTCATTACTCTTTATTCTCAAAGTTCGTGAAACTGAACTTTCACGATTAAATATTCGTATTACAGTAATATGTTTACTTATTTTTTAATCATTTCTAAAAATGCTTCAATTCTAGTGCTAATCTGCTCGTTATCTTCAGAAGAATAGTCTGTACTGATTGAAATAACCGGTAATCCTTGAGATTTTATAGCTTTTTCTAGTGCAATAGATTCAATTTCATATGCTTGGCAGAAATTTAATGTATATAAAACAATTCCATCAACATTATATTCTTTCGCTAAACTTATTATATCGTCTTTCCTTCCATCATTAGGAGTAAAACAAGCACAATTAATTCCCAAGTATCTATCAGCAATTATTTCAAGCAAATCATCAATTGTTTCGCCTTTTATATCGTCAAATTCAGATTGAAAGTATCTTGACCCAGTACAAGTCTCTTCAACAACAATCACTGCTCCTTTTGTTTCAATAATATGATGCATTTTCCAATTTGGAATCGCCATTGGAGTGCCGCTAATTAAGATTCTCTTAGCCCCTTTTTGTATTGCCCCAACTCCATTTTTAACTCTTTGCTCCAATTCATCTGCAAGTTTGCCAATCATTTCAATTTGCCGATCAGGGTCATCATAAAAAGCAACTTGAGACATTAAAAGTGCATCCTTGCCAGAAATAGGAACAGGATCCATTTTACGAGCCTCATAAACTCGTCTCATTAGATTCCTTTTCTTTGAAATCTTTTCCATGGCTCCCCTTAATTTTTCAATAGTTAATGTTTTACCCGTTAATTTTTCCAATTCTACGATAAGATCTTTCATTTCTTGAATAAATAATACTTTTGCCTGAGGTCTTGTTTTACATTGTGGAGTTTCCATTACATAGACTGGTTTATAATCTTTTAAAATTTCCCAAGCTTTCTTCTTTCCATCACATGTTGTTTCACCAATGAGAAGATCTGCTATTCCAAAATAAGGACATATATTACCAATTCCAAATCCTAATGCAGATTTTATTAGAGCACAGATATTTGCAGGTAAAAGATCTTCAGAAGCATAATTTGAAAAATTTGTACCCCCACATAATCCAATACCAATGCAATCTAATGCAATTAGAATCTCATCAGGAACATAAAGGCAGAATGTTCCTATAATCTTCTTGCCTTCATCTTTTGCTTTCTTCAATTCACTAATTCTAATTCCATGGATATCTCCAACAACCAAATCCCAAAAATCTATACATTCAGGTCTATTTTCTTGTGGGTCAATGTAGACTTCTTTATAAATATCTGGAAGAACTGCTAAAAGTTGATCATGTTTTTCAATATCTATCCCCAATTCTTTCCACATTGGATACCAGTCTTGTTTTTCTTCAATCATAATTCCTTACCTTTTGATTAACGATTAAGTTGATTGTGGATTTGAATAATGAAAGAGGATTTATTAATATTTTTGATAGTATTTATCTAAATCTTCGATAAATAGAATTTTTAATGAATAGTGAATAATTGAGAAATTATTTGGATTAATTATAAAACTCTGAAAAAAATTGAATCTGATTCAAAAAGAAAATTAAAAAGATAAGTAAATTTTGATTTATAACTTTTCAATTTTTATATTGTAATTCTCATTGAATATATTGAATTCTAAGACTTTTCCATTATGACTCTCAACATAGCGTTTATTATTTTCACCTGCTTCGCAGAAATCTCCTGAAATTCAAAATGTTAGAACCCGTGGGCCTTTAAAAGGGTAATAACTGTTTTCATTCCTCACGCCAGGAGTATTTACATTTTACACATCTAAAAAAATGAGTACTCGGTTCATCTGAGCTCCTAATCTGAATTTGCCAAGTTTCTGCTTCCTTATGTTGGCATTTAGGACAAATATTTTTCACAATAGGATGGACATTAATCTTATCATCTTCAGTAGATCACGAGAGGGT
>JBHLNR010000203.1:0-6175 GCA_048941385.1 Promethearchaeota archaeon | reverse complement strand
GGTTCTCAATGTATTAGAAAAAAATAAAGATTTTGATTTAGAGATATTTGTATTAGAATCAAGACCTCTCTTAGAAGGACGGAAAACTGCGAAAATTCTATCTAAATATTTTAATACAACTCTAATTATAGATGCTGCTATGGGAAAATTTCTAGAACAAACAGACCTAGTTCTAATTGGCATTGATAGCATTCTAAGAGATGGGTCGATAATTAATAAAATAGGCTCATATCCTTTAACAGCATTAAGCAAATTAAAAGATATTGATGTTTACGCTATAGGAGATGCATATAAATATAACCTTAGAAGTCATTATGGTCATGATATTTTAATAGAAAAAAAATTGAGTAGTGAAGTATTTGATATAAAAGAAGATACGAATTTAGATGTTTTGAATTATTATTTTGAAATAATTCCCTCAGAGTATATCTCAGGGATAATTTCTGATTTGGGAGTAATAAGTATCCAAGAATTTATAGAAAGAGTGAAGTGTGTTCTTCCAATCGAGTGGTTTAAATACTTTATAAATAATAAAGACTCATTCATCTAAGATAAAGGCCTTAACCGACTTTCCGAACCTACATTCTATTGCCTTTATATATCGTCTACCATTATAAGTAACCTATAAAAAATCAAAAAAAAGTGGTGATGGAATTATAAAAAAAGAAATGGTTGGTACGTTTCAAGGGATTCCCATTGAAGGCTTATCTTATCAAACACCCTCAATTTCAGGAATTACAGATATAAAAAGTCAATTTCGTTATAATGAAGGAGAATCTGTGGTATTCTCCATTGGTAAATTGATTCTCGGAGAAACTATTGGCAAAGAGACGATATCTCTAATCGATATTGTTCCAGGAGCAGAGAACTCAAGTGATCAACGTGTTATCAATTTATGTGTCTTATTACAAACGTTAAATGAGGAAGGCAATATAAACAAGGGAATTCGAATATCAGAAAAAATAGTCACCATTGTATCGGAATACAGTGGGCAACTAAATTTTAATCAACCTCCTAGAGCATTTCGATCCGATCCTAAACTGAAAGCTTTAGTAGAAAAGTTGAATTCTGAGAAATTATTTCCAGATACAGGCAATTTTGGTAATCGAACCATACGATACCCTTCAGCAGCTCAAGCTAGTTTTGAAGCAAGTTTAAATCCGAATCGTTTGGAATCAGACTGCCACAAAATCGTAGAAATATCATCAGGTAAAATTAATGGTTACGCTACTAGCAACAATACATATACATGGTTGGGTATTCCTTATGCTAAAGCCCCAGCAGGAGATCTGCGTTGGAAACCACCGCAAAAAATAACCCCATGGGAAGGAGTACTCGATTGCACTCAGTGGGGAGATCAATGCGGTCAAGGAGATTTGGGACCGGCTAGTTTTGGCAATTTAAGCGAAGATTGTCTGAACCTGAACGTTGTTGCACCCAAAAATCCTGGCAACAAGAAATTACCTGTGATGGTCTGGTTTCATGGGGGAGGATTTCATGCCATGTCAGCCAACAATTTTACGTATAATTACACAACTCTTCCTGCCAAAGGTGTTATCCTTGTTACTGTGAATCATCGGCTTGGTCCATTAGGTTATATGGCTCACCCGGCATTAAGTGCGGAATCCGAGAGTGGAGTTTCCGGGAACTATGGTCAATTGGATTTGATTGCTGCATTAAAATGGGTTAAAGAAAACATTTCCATATTTGGAGGTGATGCCGATTGTGTAACAATTTTTGGGGAATCCGGTGGTGGTGGTAAAACATTTTATTTGATCGTTTCTCCCCTCGCCAAGGGATTATTTCATCGAGCGATTATTCAAAGTGGGGTAGGTCTAATAGGTGAACGACATATTCCGCGTCTAAAGGAGGCTGAAACCCGAGGAGTGAAGCTCGTGGAAAAAATGGGTATTAAGGGCGATAAGGATGTACTTAAAAAAATGAGGGAAAAACCCTGGCAGGATGTAGTAAAAGCTAGTCAGGAGATAAACTTTAATGATATTCGTCTAGTTACAATTGATAATTGGTATCTTATGGATGAATCCGCTTCAGTGTTTGAGCAGAAACGGCATAACGATATACCTATTATTATCGGCGCATGTCGCACAGACATGGTTTACGGAATGATAAAGGGGATTACGGATTGGGCCAGTTTGATAAGTAAAAACAGTCAATCAAACATATACACCTTTCTTTTTGGGCATGTTCCCACAAGATGGAGAAATGAAGGTGTTGTGGCATTTCATGGAATTGAAGTCCCATATGTTTTTGGTTGTCATCGAGTAGGTTTAAAAACCGTTACTATGCTGAATCTTTCCAGAACTGGAGGTGCTAAACAGCCTGATCCAGGTCTAGATGAACTAGATGATCTGATAGCTGATAAGATGACGGACATGTGGACCCAATTTGCTAAAACTGGTGATCCCAATACCCAGGGAAAAATTACTGATGATACCACATGGACTCCTTACGACAGTGCGAAAGATAATTTTCTCCTTATAAGTGATGATGAGGTCCCCCTCCGGATGGAAACAGGTATTGCCGAGCATTATGAACCACCTCCAAAAGAAACACCCCCCTTAATACCGGTTAGATAAGGAGATTTTATGGATATCAAATCCAATAGAAAAGCCCTTTTACTATTTATCAATGACTACCTCGAAGCACTCTTGGTCCACGATCACACTCGGTTAAAGTTGGCAGAAGATTACAAGGCTACTGAAAACGGTAATCCATTGACTTTAGGTGAAGGGATTTGGCAGACGGTTCGAACTATTGTATTACGAAAATCTTTTGTAGATGCTTCAGAAAATCAGGCAGGCTTTTGGGGTGTTTTGGAGGAGAAAGGAGGTGAAAAAGCCCTGTTTGTGCTTCGCTTAAAAATTATCGACAATCAAATTACTGAAATCGAAACATTGCTTTCGAGGAAAGGATGTCATCCCTTGTTCAGCCCGGATACAGCACAAAACAATCCACTTTGGGACATACCAATCCCGGAATCGGATCTATTAACACGAGAAGAACTTATTAGCATTGCGGATAGCTACTTTGAAGGGATTGAAAAATCGGATGGATCCATTGTCAAGATTCATCCAGATTGCCAACGTAAAGAAAACGGTATTAAAACAACGAATAATCCAGATTTACTAAATTTCAGCACACAAGCCGGAATTTATCGTTTCGATTATATAACGAAGGTTCGGGAGCGACGATATCCTATTGTAGATATCAATAGAGGTTTGGTTTGGGGGATAGTTGTTTTTGACATACCGGGCACAAATATAAAAGATAGGCAATTACCTGAAGGTTCTGTACAACATGAATTGCGTGCTAAACCACGCTGTTTATTGCTTCATGAGATCTTTAAAATCGAAGATGGTTTGATCCGGGATATCGATGCCTTTATGACCAATGCCCCTCTTAACGCTACCCATGGATGGAGTAATTAAAATTCACTCGCGAGTGGTTTAAATATTTTATAAATAATAAAGGGTTATGATTCCTGAGTTGGAATTAGAAGAAAATCAATTAACACAAGTCTCGAATAGAAAAAAAGGTTTTCATGAATTGATTGATGTAGATAACGCATATAAAATCACAGAAAAATTAGCTTTTCCTCGACTTATCGGTTCTGAAGGTGAAGTGAACGCAATTGAAACTGTTGTAGATGAATTTAAAAAGGCGGGTTATGGTTCAATAAATCGACAAAAATTTATAACTTCTTTTCATAATTTTATTTACTCAAGATATATCTTTCTAATACTTGGATCAGGTTTAATACTGTTAGGATTATCACTCTACATAAATCCTTTTCTAACATTGGGCTTAATTGGGTTAGCACTCTTCCTTTCATTTAAAGCCCTTAAAACTGCTACATCTACGAAAATGAAACTGAGCAAAAATAATAACAATAATTTTAAGACTGAAAATATTTGGGTTGATTTAAAAAGTAAAAACTCAAGATCCAGAGTTATTTTCATGGGACATTGGGATTCTAAATCTCAATCATTTCCTACGTCAACAAGGGTTATGATCTTCCTAACTTTCACCTTTAGCTCTCTTCTATTATATTTGATATTTTTAATTATAAGCCTACTTAAAATTATCATTAAATTAAATATCCCGATTTTAAATAATCTTTTACTGGATTTTTGTTTAATTATAGCGGTAATTGGAGCGCTCAATTATTTTAATAAAACAGGGAATATGTCTCCAGGAGCATTCGATAATGCAGCAGCCGTAGGATCGATAATAGAACTCGCAAGATATTATAAAAAAAATCCCCCTAATAATATTGATATAACATTTTTGAGTCCCGGCTCAGAGGAATTAAACTTAGGTGGAGCAATTCATTACATTGGAAAAATAAAAGAAGAATTAAGAATAGATACTACTTTTTTCATTAATCTAGATTTTATTGGTGGTTCTGAATTAATTAGGTTAACAAGTTCTTACGGGATTCCAAGAAAGAGTTCTTCCAAAAAGTTGAACACTCTGTTTTTGGAAAGTGCTAAAGAAAATCAAATTAAAATGAAAGAAATTTATTCTCCTACAGGAGTATGGTCTGATTTCATGCCTATTGTGCAAGAAGGATTTGAAGCATGTTGGCTAGGTTCTCAACCCGGTCTAAAACATGTTCATACACGAAGAGATAATATGGACTTAGTAACCAAAGAAGGTATTAAAAATATTCTTACTCTATGTATTGATGTTGTTAAGAAATTAAATCTTGAGTATAATTAATAATGTAATTTGAAATTAATTTTTATCATATTTATTAAGCTAAACCTTTAAAATATTGTATAAAACTTAAATTACTTTCTAAAATTTATTTTATAGATATTCATTTAAAATAAAAAACCGGTAATTTAAAATGTTAACTCCAGAACAAATTAAAGAAGTACTGAAAGATCACGTTATAAACTTACGATTTCACGCCAGAGGCGGACAAGGAGGTGTGACAGCATCAAACTTATGTGTGGAGGCTTTTTATGGTTATGGCGTTTGTCAACCACTTTTCGGTGCAGAAAGAATGGGCTCTCCCACCGAAAGTTACGTAAGACTTTCTGCAAATGAAGATTTAGTAAGGTCAAATGAACAAGTGTATGGACCGCATTTTGTTTCTGTATTAGATCCTTCATTATTGGGAGAGATTGATGTTACCGCGGGGATGCCTAAAGGGGGTTGGTTAATTGTTAACACATCATTAAACCAACAGGATATTCAAGATATTGTTAATAGAAAGGATATTAATGTTGCTACTATTGATGCAACCAGAATAGCTCTGGATGTACTTGGAAGAAATATTACAAATACTATTATTTTGGGAGCATTGATTCGTGTTTCTCATATTTTTACTGTAGAAGAGTTGTCTGATGCTATTGCAAGAAGATTCAAAGGAGAGCTTGCTGGTAAAAACATTCAAGCTATTAAACAAGCTATAGAAGAAACATGTGTTTATGATCTTGATATCGATATAGATTTTTCAATAGACACAAAAGTTCCTTGGCAACAAGTAAGACCAGGACTCCCTGGTTACAAAGAATTAGATAAAGCAGGTGTATGGTATCGCGATGACGATGTAATTGAAGTAGGGAGTTCTCAGGTAATGACAGGAACCTGGGGAGAATGGGAAATTATATGGGATGAAGAAAAATGTACAGATTGTGCCCAATGTTGGTATATATGTCCCGATTTTGCTATAATTAGGGAGAAAGGTGAGGATGGATTATGGCACATGGCAGGCATTGATAGTTTTCATTGTAAGTCATGTCAAAATTGCCTAAATATATGTCCTGTAGAGGCTATTACTAAGATTTTAAAACAAGGACCAGCATCTTGTGCTGTGCCTGAAGAGTAATGGAGGGAAAACTATGAGTATTGAACCAATGAGAATATTTTTTAATGAAATTAAAGAACCAATAGAAACTACAATGATAGGAAATTATGCGGTTGCTGGGGGTGTGACTCAAACTGACCCTGATGTCATATGCGCTTTTCCAATAACACCTCAAACTCAATCAGTTGAAGGTTTGTCAGATGTAGTTCATCATGGAAGACTTAAGGCGGCATTTATAAACGTCGAATCAGAACTTGCTGCGATAAGTTATTCAACAGCAGCCTGTGCTGCAGGAGCAAGGACGTTTACAGCTACAGCATCTCAAGGGTATTTATT
>JBHLNR010000033.1:0-26934 GCA_048941385.1 Promethearchaeota archaeon | reverse complement strand
ACTGTTGCTTAATGAAATAAATAAATTACCTCTAAGCAGACATGTTAGAAGTGAAATGATCAATTTAGTAGCTGATGCGGATTTTCGAGCAGTCAATGGTCGAGATAGTGATATTCAAATATCTGCTCTATTATCTAAAATCTGTCTATTTAGTCAATATCTGTAGGTGAACACAATTTCTAGCAAAATAGATATACCATGGGTTGAGAAATATCGTCCAAAAAGTCTTAAAGATATGGCTTTACCTACAGCAAGAGCAAATGGCCAACGAGTAAAAATTGATGACGAACTAATTGCCTTCATTACAAACTTTTTCACTGAGAGGAAAAGGGTAAATTTAGAAAATGCTAAAATAAAAGAATATAATAAAACAGTAATTGAAAAAGAACAAAAGGATTACATTCAAATTGAACCAGCTAAAGCAGCTATTTTGTTGGAGGGACCTCCAGGGATTGGAAAGACTTCTATTGTGTTTGCGCTTGCTAATGATTTTAACATGGAAGTTGTAGAAACTAATGCCTCTGATACAAGGACAAGAAAAGCCTTAGAAAATAGATTAAAAGAGACCTCTAAATCGAGAGGAATAATGGATTTTATTATCGAAACTAAGGAGAAGCTTATTCTTATTGATGAAGTAGATGGCATATATGGTGTCCAGGATAGAGGTGCAGTACCAACAATTATTGAATTAGTACAAAATACTCAATTTCCAATCATAATGTGTTCCAACGAATATAAATCAAATCTTCAACCTTTATATAATACTATTCGAAGATTTGAAGTCCATCCCTTACCCAAAAAAGAAGTTTTAAGAATTGCTAAGAATATACTTAAAAAAGAAAATATAACTCAGCTTAAAGAAGAAGATTTAGAATTAATTATTGATAAGAATAATGGTGATTTAAGAGGGGTTATTAATGATATTCAAGGAATAAGTCAGGGTAAGGTAGAGGGTGATGTTAAAGAATTTATTCTTAGTTTACGGAGGGATTCTATTGAAGAAATTTTCACATTAGTAAGAGACCTGTTTCAAGTCAACTCTTTAAGAGATGCTCGAAATCTAACTGATAAATCTGATGTTGATTATAATTTTTTATACAAATGGGTTAATGAAAACCTTCCTACATTTATAAAAACTAACGGAGAACTCGTTAATGCTTTTGAAAATCTTTCGTTGGCTGATGAGATCTTTGGTAGAATTCAAATTAATCAATATTGGGGTTTATTACCTTATTTTTTTGACCTTTTTGCGGGGGGTGTTGCGTTATCCAGAAAAGAAACTCCTGAAGTACAAGGTTTTCGAAGAGTAGTTTTCCCACGATATCCTACTGGTAGTTATTTTTCATTGACTAGCACACAAAAGGAATTCGTTGATAAATTAAAGAAGAAATATGAGATCTCTCCTATTGATTTTATTCAAACTTTACTACCTTTCCTAAAGATTTTATGTAGTTCTTCAAGAAAGCAGTTAAAAAATATTAGCGATTGGTTAGAATTAGATACAAAGGAAAAAAAATTATTAAAATAAATCTTAAGAAAAATTTTTAAGTTCTATTATGCTGATAACCACCACCTATGATAATCTTAAAGATGCTGTGAAAGGAAAAAAGTTTCCGTTGGCTATTTGTGATATCGATGCTTTTAACTCTAATCTGAAAAAAGTTGGTGACTATCTTAGAAAAGCTAAAAAAAGCTTAAGATTATGTACAAAATCGGTTCGTGTTCCAGAATTAATAAAAAGAGTTGAGGAAGAAGATTTTGTAAATGGTTTATTCACATACAATTCCGCTGAAACTTTATTCTTTGCTGAAAAATATCAAATTAAGGATATTTTGCTAGGATATCCTACAACATCTTCCTTGGATGCAGAGGAACTATGTAAGGCAGCCTCTATCGAAGGTGTTCAAATAACTGCTATGGTTGATTCAACTCATCATTTAGATTTACTGGAAAAAGCATCTAGTAAATATAATGTTAACCTAGACATTTTAATTGAAGTTGATGTCGCTGATGTATTGTTTGGAACAAATGTTGGTGTCTATCGCAGTCCTTTAAGAAAACCTGAAGAGGTTGTAAAAATCGCAAAAGAGATCGGATCAAGAAAGCATCTTAGATATAGAGGAATTATGGGATATGAAGCTCAAAATGCAAGTATAGGGGATAAAAGTGCTTTTATGAGAAGGATTAAAAAGCGTTCTCGTAAAAATGTAAATCAATGGCGTCAAAATATAGTTGATTCTTTGATTAAAGAAGGATTTGAACCTGAGGTTGTTAATGGAGGTGGATCTGGATGCTTTCAGGAAACTGCTTCTGAGTCCACAATAACAGAAATTGGGATTGGTTCTTTACTATTTAAATCTCATATATTTGATGATATTACTTCATTAAATGAATTTATTCCATCCCTATTTTTTGTTCTACAAGTTGTTAGAAAACCAAGGGAAAACTTGGTAACTACATTTTCAGGAGGTTATGTAAGTTCTGGAGCTGTAAGAGCATTACCAATACCCATAAAACCGGAAGAATTAAGAACAATCAAAAATGAAGAATTTGGAGAGGTTCAAACTCCTTTTAAATTTAATCCAAAAAAGACGACTCTTAAGCTTGGGGATCCTGTGCTATGTAGATTTGGAAAAGCTGGAGAACCACTTGAACATTTCAATGAAATTAATATCTATTCAGATGGAAGGATAATTGATCAATTCTCAACATATAGAGGGATGAGAAAAAGATTTTCTTAAGCTTTTTCAATTTAATCTCCAAAAATGGGTAGATAAAAACATAGAAAATGAAAACTTTACATATAATAATTCATACTTATCTTACCAAATTGAATAAGTGAAAAGTTATAATTTTGTATTCTATTATTTTATTTTAGGTTCTCAAAGAATTATGTTTTCGCATCATTAGTTTTTAAGATCTTTATTACCCGAAAATTTAAATAGGTATTTTCAATTCTCACAAAGCAATAAAAATTTAATTAGTTAGAGATATAACATGTCTGATTTGAAACCAGGAGAATTGGAAGTTGAGAGATCAAAAAGTACACAATTAACAATGCATATTGCAGGGGGTGCTGTCTTTGGAGGTTTGTCTGCAGTCGTTTCATTTGTTCTCTCACCAATTATTAATGCGTCAAGGATTCCAGGTTGGGAAATTGCTATGTTTGATCCAACATCATGGGTTTGGGTTATCTGCTTTTTGATATTTGGTGTATATGCGGGATTATTATGCTGTGCAACAGGTTCTATTGGTTTATTACTAATTGATCCTAGTGGTTGGGTTGGACCTCTCTTCAAATTTTGTGCCACAGTTCCATTAATACTAATTCCTTACTTTATTTTTAAATTAAAGGAATCTCAGAAATTAAAAAATCCAAAAAATTACGTGGTTAGTGGATTAGTAAGTACAGCTGTAAGGATGGTAATAATGTTGGGTTTAAACTTGCTCTTTTTTGTGACAATATGGTCAGAGTTTTTTGAATTTATGGATCTTGATATTATTGGCCTTGGAAATATTACAGGTTTATCTGCGGTATTAATTTTCAATCCAATAATTAATTTCTATACCAGTGTTCTAGATCTAGCAGTTCCTTACTTCCTTGTATATGGGTCCAAGATTGACGAAAAATTTGAATTTTGGTAATAATTAAATTCTCTTCTTTTTCCTTTTTAAAATCTAACTATCTGAATAACTAAAGTTATTAATAAAAAAATTATATTAGGAATTAATTTATAGATTTAAGAA
Source organism: Promethearchaeota archaeon (assembly GCA_048941385.1). Taxonomy (GTDB): domain Archaea; phylum Asgardarchaeota; class Lokiarchaeia; order Sigyniarchaeales; family SOKP01; genus Loki-b32. Next base: position 23,187 of record JBHLNR010000033.1, on the reverse strand, counting down.
TAAATTCCCCTATTTTTGTAATAGCATCTCTCCCTTCTGGTATCATAGTAGCGAACATCTGGAACATATGAATCATATCATCCCAGAGTTCAAGCTTTACATCGACACCAGCAGCTTTAGCTGAATCAGCAAAACGAACAGCATCATCAAGAAGTAGTTCTGCGGTTCCAACTTGGATATAAAGCGGGGGAAGGTTTTTAAGATCTGCATAAAGAGGGGAAGCAAGTGGATTTTTCTTATCTCCTTCACCTAAGTACTGTTCAGCACAGAATTTCAACATAGCTTCTGTTGATATAGGGTCGACATCTGCTTTAGTTTTTACAGACTCACCGGTTACTGCCAAGTCCAGGTATGGTGATAAGGGTATTCCTGCAGCAGGTAATTCCTTATTATCATCTCGCAATTTCAATAGAGTTGCAATGGTTAAACCTCCTCCTGCAGATTCCCCTGCAATTATAATATTTTTTGGTTTAATTCCCCCTGAAGTAATTAGCCAATCATATACTTTGGTTGCATCTTCTACTGCTGCTGGAAAGCGGTGTTCTGGAGCACGTCTATAATCAATAAGTAAAACTTTAGTTTTTGAAGCTCGGGCTAAATTTACACAATATTCACGATGTGATTTGATGGATCCTGCAACATATCCCCCACCATGAAAGTATAAGAGAACTCGATCATTTATGGAATCTGGAACAGAAATCCATTCAGCTGGGATTCCCGCGATATCAATAGGGTCACATTTAGCATCTTTAGGTACTCGCATCATGTTGCCAATTTGATCAAAACTCTCACGTAATCCTTCTACGCTTGGTTCTACTGATTGGTCTACAGATTGTTTAATAAAATTTAGTAAATTTTCCATTTCTTTACTAACCATTGATTTACGACCTCATCTTTTTATTAAAAAAAATCAAGTTAAAATAAAGCTCAATTCATTATTAAATTTTTCTTAACATTTGCCATTCAATTTCATATTATTAATCGATTTTAAATATAGGTAGAAATAAGTATTTAACAAAATTCAATCTAAAGTATTTAATTGAAAAAATCAAAAAGGAGTTGTTTATCATCTCAAATAAAGAGTATAAAGATATCATTTTCCAAGTTAAAAATGGAATTGGAACGATAACACTTAATCGTCCAACTAAACTCAATGCTTTACAATTTCCCATGGTGGGCGAAATAATTGATGCCTTCGAAACAATCGAAAAAGATCCCTCTATAAGGGTTGTTGTATTTAAAGGAAATGGCAGAGCTTTTTGTTCGGGAGATGATTTAGTAAGGATGGTTCCTGAAGGTAATGAATTCCCACCTGTTGGCGATAAATTTAGATTAAACCATCATGAGTTAATCTATCGAATAAGAAAAATAGAAAAACCAGTCATTGCTTTGTTACACGGGTATTGTTTAGGTGCGGGATTCGAGTTGGCTCTTGCCTGTGATTTTCGATTAGCTGCTGATAATCTTGAAATAGGAGATCATCGCACCTCTAGAGCGATTTGTATGTTACATGGAGCAAGTTGGTTTCTCCCTCGACTAATCGGATTAGCACGAGCTACAGAGATAATATTCACTGGAAAACATCTAAGTGCAAAAGAGGCATTAGATATTACATTAGTGAATAGAGTATATCCTATCTCAGAATTTGAAGAAAAATCTAGTGAGTTCATCCATAGTATTGCTAAAATGCCGACTAGATGCCTTGGATATAATAAGACTATGCTAAATTATTCTCTAATGAATGATCTTGTAAGCTCCCTACAAAATGAACACTACTTATTTAGTGAAAATATGAAAACGTACGATTTCCGGGAGGGAAATAAATCATTCCAAGAAAAAAGAGAACCTGCGTTTAAAGGAAGATGATAGAAAAACAGCTTAAAATATTATTTAACTTTAAAATTTATAAATTATTTTCATTGATATGGAACTATCAAGAGAGATACAAGAATTTTTACTAAATGATGCGGTAGAACGATTTTTAAGATACGTGAAAATATGGACAACAACAGATGAATTTGCAGAATCTGCTCCATCAACACAAAACCAATTCGATTTAGCAAAAATACTAGTGGAGGAATTAAAAGAATTAAACTTGCAGGATATTGTCTTTGATGAATTTGGATTTGTTTATGCAAATTTACCACCAAGTAAAGGCTTTGAAAAGGTTAAGGCTATTGGATTAATTGCACACTTAGATACTTCCTTCGCTGTGAGTGGTAAGAATGTTAAACCTGTAATTCATGAAAATTATAATGGAAAGGAAATAAAATTTGCTCAAGATAAAGATTTAACTCTAAGTGTCGAAGATTCACCTCTGTTAGAAGAATATATTGGTCTTGATATTATCACTAGTGAGGGGGACACTTTGTTGGGTGCTGATGACAAAGCAGGGATTGCGGAAATAATGGCTGCGTGTGCTGCATGGAATAAATTTCCAGAATTGAAACACGGACCGATTGTGATTTGTTTTTCTCCAGATGAAGAAACAGGATTAGGAATGGCTAAAGTCAGTAAAAAGAAACTCCCAGATATATGTTATACTGTTGATGGTGGAGAGATGGGAGAATTGGAGTATGAATCTTTTGATGCATGGCGAGCTACATTTAGGTTTAAAGGATTAAGTGTTCATCCCGGATATGCAAAAAACAAAATGATTAACTCTTTACGAATAGCTAGTGATTTTTTCAGTAACCTTCCCGTGGCAGAAACGCCAGAACATACAGAAAATAGAGAAGGTTATTATCATCTATATTATTTACAAGGGAAACCAGAGGAAACAACTGCAAAAGTTCTAATCAGAGATTTTGACGAAAAAAACAATAAAATAAGAATGGAATACATTAAAAAATTAAAAGAGGCATACGAAACTCTTTATCCAGGATTAGAGATCCAAATAGATTTCTTACATCAATATCAGAATATGCTGAAATATTTAGAAAAAAAACAAATCATCTTGGAACTTGCTAAACAGGCAATTGAAAAAACTGGTTTAGAACTTAAAATTCACCCAATAAGAGGGGGAACAGATGGATCAAGACTCAGTGCTGACGGAATCCTCACTCCTAATATATTTGAAGGAGGCTTATTACATCATTCAAGAAAAGAACATATACCTACATTAGCTCTACAAAAAGCAGCAGAAACTTTGATTTATCTAGCGGATTTGTGGACTCTACAAAAGTAGGTAGTGCTATTCTTTTATTTCTTTTTTTATAATTTTAGAAAAATCGGTTAGGGTAAACACAATAATAAATATTAACAACAGAATTGCAGTATAAGCAAAAGCCCATGTAAATGAGAACGTGTCATATATAAAGCCAAAAAGTAGAGCTTCTCCCAAGGATATAAATCCTACAGAAAGATAATAATATCCGTATGCTCGTCCTCTCTTATTTTTACCTGCTAAATCAGCAATGTAAGCTCTTGATATTGGGTCTACAGATGCTAAATAAAATCCATACATGAAATAAATAATTATGATAATTATTAGAGAAAAAAGTGAGGATTCAATTGGAAATGCTAAAATTATACAAGAAAATAATAATAAAGACAAACCACAAATAATAACTGGTTTTCTTCCAACTTTATCAGATAATGAACCAGTTATGGGGGAAATAAGCATATAAACTATATTTGCTAGCAAATAGAAAAGAGGTATAAGAAAAACAAAGTCTGAATTAATATAAGCTACGGATCTCGCTTGAAGAAAGAATATATCTATACTTGCAAATTCGATCACACCAAGTATAATAATAAGCTTTATGAAATTTTTATCTATCTTATCTATTTTGGGTACACCATAATATTTTAATTTAGTTTCATCTAATTTGGTGGGATCAACGTCTTTAATAAGAAATATCAAGATGATTGCACAAACGCCGGGAAAAATGGAGAAAAATATTATTTCAGAATAACTCCAAGCCCATAATAAAAATAATGAAGCCAAAAGAGAACCAACAACAGCACCAAATGTATCCATTGCGCGATGCATTCCAAATGCTTTTCCTTTTTCCTCAGCATAAAAGGAGATTAGTGTATCTCGTGATGAAGTTCTAAGACCTTTACCAATTCGATCCGTTGATTTTAACCCTAAGACATATTCCCAAGATGGACTAAATCCTATGAAAGGTTTAGATAAATTTGATAAAGCATATCCTACTACTACAAAAGGCTTTCTCTTATTAATCTTGTCACTCATCCACCCAGAAACACCTTTTAGAATATTGGACAAAGCAGTTGTGACTCCTGCAATCAAACCTAAGAAAAGAACAGGATTTCTAGGGACTAAATCTATAATAAACAAAGACAAAATACTCTGAATCATCTCACTTGAAACGTCAGTAAAAAATGATACGAGGCCCATAATAAATACTGGGACTGAAACTCCAAGAATTAATTTTGTATTTCGATGGCTCTTTCCTTGTTCATTCATGTTTTAAGAAATCTTTTATTTAAATAAATATAATAAAGATAATTGAATAAAATAAATTGTGATTCCAATGGAAGATGAAGAAAAAACCTTAAGTGTTCTTGATAAAACAATTAAAGCAGCTGAATCCAGTTTTAAAGAATTTGTAGATGTTTTAGAGACCTCAAGAACTGCACTATTAAAACTCGAGAGTGATAAAGCTGAGTTAAGTAATGAGAAAGAGAAACTGGAAAAAGAAAAGATGTCTTTAGAGCAAGAGAAGAATTCATTAGAGAGAGAAAAAAAACAGTTAGAAATTGATAAGAAAAAATTGGAGGAAGAAACTAGAAAACTTGAGCTAGAAAAACAAGAAAAGGATCAAAAAATTGGCTCACTCACAGAAGAACAGATGAAATTACTTGATGAATATCAAAAGGTTAAAGTGGAATTATCGAAATTCATGAAAGTTGCAGAGGAAGCAGAAGAAGCAGAATATAATTTTGAGAGAGTCCGTGCTTTACTTTCCATATATACAGTATTGGTTTCAGAGATCTGGAGTGGTCAAGCACATTACAGGATACTTCTTACACTACATGGGGATAAAGAAGAGATGACTAGAGATGAGTTAAAAACAACCTTGGGAATAGGAGGAGCATTTGTATTACATTCAGTTCAAGAGCTTGCAAAAGTTGGTCTAGTAGAATATGATATGGAAACTCAAAGAGTAAAATTGAAAGAGCGCTTGTTTCCCAAAAAAGCTTTAGAAGAAAAAAAGTAAGTTTACAAAATTTTCATCATATTAGAATTTATATTATTTTGCTATAACCATCTCATGAAGGGCATTTCCTTTTTCTGTGAAAGATTCTCCATTCACGTGTATAGTGAGATGAAATTTAGAATTTAATCGAAAATAACCTGGTCTTAATTTTAGGAGATTTTTCGCAAAGAATCGTGTAATGGGTCCTAATTCATAAAGCAAATTATCCGCATCTATTATCTCTTGAACGTTGAGTGATAATTTATTACTATTACCAAAATTAAATATTAAAGCTTTGGGATATTTATTTCCGGCTTTTTCATTAAATTCAAAGTTATCTTGAACTAAATCATATTCACCAGTACTAATGATTACATTTTCATTTTTGGCAACCATAAGAACTTGTATCGGATAATTATCCATCCTCTTATTACACTTGATATAAGCAAAGCTGGTTGTGAAATTCTCGGAATAAATCCTACCCCAGTACCAGTAGTCTATTATCATCGCAAAATTAAAATTTAACCAATTATGGTCATGGTATCCAAGTCCTTTTACCTGAAAGGTTTCGTTATTTACCTTAATCGTGCCTTCGACCTCTGCTCGAGGTAGAGCTATTACCCATCCAAATTGATTTGTTTTTCCAAACTCAATAAATCCTTCTCCGGGCTTCCAGCCATGAACTTTAGCTGAATATTTTAAATGAAATCCAAATTCACCTTCATCTAAGAAAATCTCATAAGTTGGCAATTCTCTATTAGAATAATCCACTTTAATGAAATTTTCGCCAATTTGCACATCAGGTATCTCTCGAGACGCTTTAAGAGCAGAATGAGGATAATCGATTACTTTCTGTATTTTTTCTCCATTAGGTTTATAAATAGTAATCTCTACACCAGTTTTACCAGTTCGTTCATGTTTTGCTCGAAAAAATCCTACTACTGTATATCCATTATCAAGACGAGCATCAAAATACCACCATTCTCTTGTTCCTTTCCCTTCCATGTCGATGTGTAATGCATCGTCTTTTAGTTCAATTGGTTTAATTACACCATCCTTTCTACCTGGACCAAACCAAGTCTCTTTTATTTTAGTACTCATAACAGTTATTACTCTTATTTAATTTTACTTTGATTTATTCTAATTTGATAAAAATTTTATGATTTTCAAAAGAATGAGTAATTTTCTAATACCCCGCAATTTTACTTTATTTGTTAACCACATCTTCGCTACACCAAATAGTGAAAGCCGATCCATAACAATAGCAAGGAAAGTTTGAGTATCCATCTCCACAAAAGCATCCCAGCCTACATTTTTCTTTTTCAAGTTTTCTCTTGGTTTATTTGGAATACTCTCAACTTTCACTATACCCTTATCAATTATAATAATTGCTGCATGGTTTAAGTTTGAAGCATTTAAGAGTATTTTTACATTAGTTGTTTTAAATTTTTCTTGGAATTTCTTATTTTCATTTAGAGGTGTTAATATACTTTTGATTAGCACTGCAAAACCTCTTATATTCGAATTTGTTTGGTCTGATTTTACCATGCTATGACCCTTGAGCTCATTCCTTTTGTGTATTATGTGGTGAAATATAAAATCCAGAATCGGATATATTATTTGGGTCAAATATTTCTTTAATTTTTCTTAACCATATATGATAATTTGACATGTGGGGACCAAAAAGTTCATGCATCCTATTCCCCTCAACAAAAAATGGAGCGCCGAGATGTCTTAGCAAATCTAATTGGTTACTTTGATCCATATATTCCGCCATTCCTTCAACACTATTTTCATCAGTTTGATCAAACATCGTAGGGGATTCCATATGAAAATAATGTCCTGATTCGTACGAAGTCATCCACGTACCCTCACCAAAATCGTTAGCAATTGCTTCCTTCTTAATATACTTCTGTTTTAAAGCAATATTTGATTTTGTGCTTCGAAGACATACTTTTGCCGTATCAGCAACTCCTTTGGATGATTGAAAACCTCCTGTAGCAATAAATCCATGTAGTCCTAGGTTAGATCGGAGTGCTTCAGCATAAAATATTGAATTAGGAAGAAAGATCTTTCCAATTATATTCTCCAACTTTAATTCGGTTAGTAAACTATCCATTACTTTCTGTTTATATTCAAATTCCCGTTTTGTACGAGCAGTTATTAGCACAACTAGTGGAGCTTTCATCCTCCCAATAGCAATTTTATCCATTAAGCTCTCAATTGAATTTGAAAAAATTGCCATCACAGCGAAACCAGATAAAAAGCTACACATAAACGAGATTTCTTCTTCCTCTACTCTTAGCATTGTTATTTCGAGTTTCTTGAAAGTAGCACAATCCATAACATATAATTTCATAAACTGAGGGATCTCAAAATCATAATTAGGAGAATTTCCTTTAACATTAAAATCTGTTTTGCAGGGATAGGGGAATAATTTTATAGCGACTTTAGTAAAGATTCCTAATCCTGATTTTGTACCCGCCCACCCTCTCATAATACCTCTTAAAGACGGACCAGGACCATCCCCATGATACCAATCAGGATTATTCTTTAGACCATAAGAACCAAGTTTCATAATTTCTCCATCTGGTAAAACCCACTCTACAGCTAGCACGTTTCTTGCACTATGTCCTGTAGTAGGTGATGTAAATCCCGGACCATTCATACTTGTAGCACTGGCTAAAGGAGAAACCATTGGACCTGCTCCAGGCATGTGACAATTAAGACCATATTTCATTATTTCAACTTGAAGTTGAGCACCACTCACGTACGGTTCGATTACAGCATAGAGGTTCTTCTCATCTATTTTTACAATTTTATTCATTCGACGGAGATCTATAATTACAGAATTATCAGTTGATGGTTGATTCCAAGGCCCTAAACCTGTTGATTGTGCTTTAAAGGTTATTTTGTATTTATTACATATTTTTACAATATCTTGAACTTCTTCAGTGGATGATGGCAAAATAACCGCTTTCGGTGTAGGAGAAAACGGTAATGGTTCCTTACCCTCCATGTAGTTAAATATTTCCATGCACCAATTATACGCATAAACGTTGGTTATTACGTCACCATCATCAATATTGCCCACTCCTACAATACCTTCAAATTGCTTAAAAGTTTCTCTTTCCAAGACCATTTAAATAACCTCCGTTGATGATTCTTTTACAGGTCTAGGTGATGAGCCAAGTACCATTAAAATAATTTCACTTATATCATAAAATCTTAGGTAAGAACTTTTTTCATTTATTCCATCTTTTAAATTTGTAGAACAAAACGGGCACGCTGAAGAAAGTATATGTGCTCCGGTATCCTCAGCTTCTTCAATTCGAGTTTTTGCTGTTTCAGTGGCAAATTCTGGAAATGCCGATTTTACTCCTCCACCTGCACCGCAACAGTAAGAGAATTCTCTATTTCTTTCCATCTCGACAAACTTTATCCCTGGAATTTTTTTTAAAATTTCTCTTGGAGCCTCATAAATACCATTTTTTCCACATCTCTTAGGTTTTTCGGGCATATTAATAGAAACTAAGGGCATTAGTTCCAAATTATCCCCATCCCATCCATCATATTGTTCTGAATTACGGCCTAAATGACAAGGATCGTGATATGTCACAGTATAAGGAAGTTCATTATTTAATTGTAAGGCTGAACTTGTGATTAGTCCATTAAATAGTTCAGTGGTGTGAAATAAGTTGAATGTTAATTCTCGTTCAAGGGGATAATCTACTTTAAAGGTATTATAACAGCCTGCGCAACTAAAGACAATAGTTTCTATTCCTTCTCCTTCAATGATATCAAGATTTTTGTGGATTTGTTTTATAAATGAATCTCTATCTCCAGTTCTTAATACAGGGCTACCACAACAAAATTCATCATCATCCAGAATTCTAAATGGGTAATTGGCAGCATTTAAAACACGAGCTGTAGCGATTGCTATTTCCTTTCTCCTATAGGAAGAAGTACATCCAACAAAATAAAGTGTTTTGGCTGTAGGGTCAATTTTAATATCTTTTGGGAGCCATTTTACTCTATTTTCATGAAGTTCATTATAGGGATTATGATTATTTTTCACAGCATCAATATACTGTTGTTGTTTTGGCATTGGACCATGGCCTAAAGCGACTAATCTTTCTCTGAGTTTGCATATAATCTCAAGTGGTTCTAGAGTATTTAAAAATTTACATGATATTGCACAACCTCCACACTCAGTACATTTGTATACTATATCACGTACTTCTTCTGAGGGTTCTATTTTCCCCATTTCTAACGCTAGTGCTAATATAATACGTCCCCCTCCACTATACACATGATAGTTAAATAAATCTATGGAAGGACAAATCGTTGCATATTTTTGACTTTTAATTTGTAATTGTGGGATCCATTTACAAATTGAGCAACGAAGACAGCGTTTTATCATTTGTTGATATTCTTGTTCATCCAACGAGATAAAAAATCCCCTATTAATTCTACAAATTTATTATTCTCTAAAAATTCTTCAATTCCTAATGAAATAGAGTAATTATTAATTGAATATAATAATATCTATTATCATTTTCAGGCTTTATTAGGACAAAAAAATGAATTAATGTAGAAAACTTAATGAATTTCTAATAATTGTTCCCAATAATCCTTTATATTCCATTCCTTTTTTCCCTTAATTTTTGATGCGATACTACTTAGTACATCTCTTATCATTTTCGATTGTAAGTAATGAGAGTTAGGAGTAATTGCACATAACATGAATGTTCCTTCATTATCTTGTGAATTATATTCGAATTTATCAACCAAAGCATAAGCATCTACTAAATTTCTTACTACTCTGATTGTAAATTGGCTTGATTCTGACAGTTCTTCAAACTTATACATTTTTATGATTGTAGAATATAGTTGAGAAGTGAGATGTCTCAGATTCAGTGAAGGTATCTCGTTTTTAGGATAAAAATCCTTTAGAATCGGTGCAGATTCCTTATTCCAAACCATATAGTAGATGTAAAAGAAGTCGACTTTTCGGTGGTTTTTTAAGGAGGGTTCTTCAAATTTTAAAATTTCTTTTAGCTCCTCTTCTAAAATCTCTGAATCTTTACTAAATTTTATTTGCTTCTTGATCGTCTCTTTAATTTGTTTTAATAAATCTTTAAGTTTAAATGGTTTTGTAATGTAATCATCTGCCCCTAGCATTTTTCCAAATCTTACGTCATCAGGTTCAGCTTTACCTGATAAAAAGAAGAATGGAATTCTTGACCATTCAGAATTTTCTGCTACTTTCATATAAAAGTCATAACCGTCCATTTCAGGCATTAATATATCGCTTATAATTATATCTGGAAGTTGTTCCAAATTTGAAAGAAGCTCTAATCCTTCTTTTCCATTAGATGATGAAAGTAACTTAGAATCATTCATTTCCATAAATCTTTTTAAATTTTGCACTAGTACATCATCATCTTCAATTAATAAAACAGTAGGGTCCATGATTGATAACCTCGACTAAATGAACTTGTATTATTAGGACTCCTTTATAATAAAAGAATGAGTATTTAACATTTATGAAAATGAAAATCTTTTAAATTCTTAAGATTCAAAATAGCAACATTTACTTCAAATCAGTAATCAAAACCTAAAACACCAGGATTTAATACATTATTTGGATCAAAAATTTTTTTTACTTTTTTTAAGGCTTTATGTGTTGATTGTTCATGCTTTTTAAACACTTCATTTGCCCATACACCATAGGGTCTATTAAAAAATGCACCATTATCCATAAATTTGATGCTTAGATCCATAAATTTTTTATTTACACTTTCCTCGTCCTCAATATCATAATAGATATCAAATTCACAATGATATGATGTTCCTTGATTAATAGCTTGAATATAAATTCCAAGATCTCTAGGTATTTCAGTTTCTGCTAATGTTATAAAATCTGAGATCTTCTCATAATTCGTAATAAAGAAAATATCTTGAAAGGATCCCTTCAATCTATTCCTCCATGGATAAGAAGTTGAGCTGTTCAATGCTTCGAGAATCTCATTTTCCTCTATATCACTCTTCTTTTTTAAATGATCAAGATTTAAATTCCCAACTATATCGTTTATATCTCCTTCTTGGTATTTTATCTTTTCACTAGCTAATTCTCCTCGACCTGATAGGATAAAAATTAAATTCCAATTAGCTAAAGAATTACTTAGTTCTTCAATATCCTTAGGCATTAACCGCAGTAAACAGGCTAAATTTAAATTATTCAGAAATAAAATCTCATCACCTAATCGATATTTTAATAATCCATGTTGCAATCTCAATAAATCCAGAATATTTTCTGATTGAAGGTGGATAACTTTCTGGATTGCAGGCAGGAGTTCTAACTTTAGAGTAGCCCAAGTTACTACACCTAAACTTCCTTGAGCTCCCTGAATAACTCTAAATGGACTAAATTGAGTAGGTCCCATCGGATTTACTTGTGCTTGACCTGTTTTTTGTTGTTGTTTGATTGTTCCTGGACCTGCAGCGGTCCCTGTTCTAAATAGATCTCCTGTTCCGAAAACAACTTCAGTGCATAATAAAGGATCAGAACTATCCCATTGATAACGAGGGATTGTTGTTGGAACCCTTTCAAGTGCAGTAGTGAGTACAGATTTACCATCTCTGGGTTGAAGAGGGAGCAAAAGTCTTAAATCTTTATTTCGAAGAATAGGAATTACCTGCCCAAATGAAACACCGGGTTCAACCATAATAACTCTATTTTTCCTATCAATATTTAAGACTCTGTTCATTCTAGATAAATCTAGTATAATGGAATTGTCCCGAAGCGGAATGGTATCTCCATGATAGCGTATAGGTGAACTTGAACTTATAGGAACAACTGAAAATCCAACTATATTTGCTAATTTCAATATTTTTTCGATTTGTTTTGTATTATTTACCCAGACGACAAATTGGGGATTAAAACCCTTAACATAACTTAAATCTGTTGAATAACTCTCTAGTATTTCCTGTTCACTAGAAACAAATTTTGAGCCACAAATTTTGACTAGTTTTTGGTATATCTGTTCCTCATTCATGATTAAAATATTCTGTTTAGAACCTATTGCTTGGTAAAATATTTCTATCTATTAAGATATTTTCATGAAAAAACTAAATTTTAAATAATAGATAGATACTATTTAACAATTATATTTTCCCAAAACTAATTAAAAAATTGAAATACACATGAATATATATGATATCATAATTGTCGGTGCAGGACCCGGGGGTTCTGTTGCGGCAAAAATTGCTGCAGAAAGAGGTCTTAAAACAATATTTTTTGAGCGAGGTCGGAAACCAGGTGAAAAAAATTCATCGGGATGTGGATTGGGACCACGAATGTTTAGAGATTTTCCTGATATGATGAAAAAGTTAACACCAGAAAAGTGCCCTTCCATGAGAGCTGGAACCGCTGCTCGCAATTATTTCGTGAATAAAGATGATATCGTTGCAGGTTATATTATGAGTCGTCCAACTGAATCAGTATCATATGAACCAGCAAAAAGTTGGATTACGATGAATGTTTATCGTAGTGAGTTTGATCCGTGGATTGCTCAATTTGCTACAGATGCTGGTGCTGAGTTGAAGACTTCAACATTAATTGTTGATCTAATGAAAGAAAATGGTAGAGTTTGTGGTGTAATTGATGAAAAAGGAGAGAAATATAGTGCTCCTCTTGTTATTGGCGCAGATGGCGTTATATCAACTGTAGCACAAAAATCTGGATTGAGAACAAAATGGCTACAGAATCAAGTCACATTAGTACCACAATATGATTTTCATGCTCCTTCAGAAAAAATTGATGATGTTATGGGTGATGAAACATTAGGGATATGGTGGGGTTCAACCTTTCCATCATCGTATCAAGTTTTTTTTAATCAAGGCTTTCATCAAGGATTAGCCAACTGGATGAATTGGTGGGATAAAAATCCTTTATATTACTTGAATAGGGTTATAAATCTAAAATATTATCAAAGACTGCTAAAAGTTCTCGAAGCTAAACCACGTGAAGTTCAAGCACATTTGCTTCCTTGGTTAGATTATCCTTATAATACCCATACGGATGGAGTTATATTAATTGGAGATGCAGGAGGATTTCCATGTCCCCTTGAAGCAGAAGGCATATATCCTGCTATGGTGACAGGTAAAATTGCCGCTGAAATAGCAACAGAAGCATATTCAAATGGAGATTTCTCCAAAGATTCATTAAAAAAGTTCGATGATGAGTGGAAGAAAACGAGTGTAGGAGAAGAATTCGAAGCAGGAAGGGAATTATATAACATTTGGAAAGACTTACCGTTTAACCCTAAAGAGACTATGTCGTGGTTTGTGCCAATGATAATGGAAATTCTCGGAGGTATTTTTGATTGGTCTCAACCCCATGCTCGAAGGGTTAGACAAATAGTAAGTCATGTGAAATCATATATGCCAAAAGCAACGCCTTTCATAATGAAGAGCGTGGTTCCTCTAGTTGCTAAGATATTTGAAGATGATTTAGATAAGATAATGGATCCAAAGAAAATAATGAGAATACTTCCTAAACTATTAGATATGCTTCCTCAAAAAAAGAAAAGAAGAGGTGGTCATGAGAAATGAAGATTGATCTTGAAGGTTTGAGTAAAAGAATTCCTGGTACAGGAAACTTCATTTCAATTGATGCTACAAAATGTAATAATTGTGATCGCTGTTTAGTAATATGTATTATGAGTTTATGGAGAAGAAAAGAGGGTAAAATATATCTAATGGATGAATATCAATCTAAATGCCTAGAATGTGCTGCGTGTTTTCAAGTTTGTGATGCTGGTGCAATACAGTTCACTTATCCTGCTGGTGGTACGGGTATTGTTATTGAAAAAGGATAACTTTTATTATAATACCAAGAAAAATCGTGCTTGATCTAGTGAACCAAGTACATCCTTATTCCTTTGTTTTATCATTTCAATGAATTCTTCACGAGCTAAACCTAAGTATTTTCGTGGTGCAATTTGATCTGAATTCTCGGCTATTGATATCAGCTATATTGAAAATTATTAAATATTTAATTAAAAAATGATACTAAGATATAATTTTTAACCAATATATAGAAGATAATTAAAAAAAATAATGAGCTATTTTTAGACTTTTATTTTCAATTTAGTCTTTAATTCTTTATACCTTGAACGAAGAGTTACTTCTGTCACCCCAATAGAATTAACAATTTGTTGTTGGGTGAGTTCTAAATCTTTAATCCTACATGCTAAATATATTGCACCAGCACATAGACCTTTTGGATCTTTTCCACTGATTGAGAAATTATTGATATAAGTTGTTAAAATCTTTTTTGTTAATGTCTCAATTTCCGAATCCAATTCCAAATCTGATATATATCGTGGAATAAGGGCAACTGGATCGGTTGATTGTGTTTTAAGATTCAGTTCACGTGTTAATATACTAATACATCTTCTTACGTCTTTAGCTGATACAGAAGCTTCTTCTAGTATTTCTTGAAGGGTTCTTGGAATATCTTTTTGTCTTGTAGCTAAATATAAACATGCAGCAACCATAGCATTAATGGATCTTCCTCGAAGTAACTTTCTCTTAAATGCTTCAATATATAAACGCATACCTTCTTCCTTTACATGGTTGGGTAGATTTAAGTTACTACCAATTCTTTTTAGCTCTGTTGAAGCAATTAGTAAATTTCGTTTTTTCCACGTTATTCGAGTGTTCCATTTTGCGGCTCTTTTTAGATCAGGGTTGCTAATCTTCTGTTTATCAATAACCGTACTTAAACCCATATCGGGTAATAAAATTGAAATTGGAGCTCCAGTCTGCTCTCTATTATTTTTTTCTTGATTTGTATAAGCTCTTTTTCCACTTCTAGAATAATCAACAAGTTTTTCATTAATTATTAAACCACATTGCCCGCATACAATTTCCCCTTTTTCTTCAATAAAGATGATTGAGCCCCCACATTCTGGGCATACATTAGTATTTTTACTTATATTAGCAATCAAATTATAATTTTACCTCCTACATACCTACAGCTTGTAATTTTTCTAATAATTCTTTTTGGCTCCTATTGAGTTTATTTGGAACCTTAATTTTAATTTTCACTAATAAATTACCTCTTTGTTCTGAATTAATTTTATAAAATCCTTGATTTTTTAATCTCAATAATGATGAGTCGTTAGTGCCTGGAGGAATTGATACATTCAAGGTTTTTTCAATTCCTTGTACTTGGATTTTGCCACCAAGTGTAGCAGTAGTAAAGGGAACTTCTTGCTCAATATAAATATCATCATCTCTTCTTTCAAAATTAGGATGCTTCCTAATATGTATTGCAATATATAAATCGCCAGGATTTCCTCCATTTTCCCCGGGCATTCCTTTTCCTTTTAAACGTAATTTTTGATCATCTTTTACTCCTCTTGGAATAGTAATACTTAAATTTTGGGTTTGTCCTGATACAGGATCTCTATATTGAACTTTTTTCTTACCTCCATGAAAGGCATCCATAAAGTCAATTTCCATATCATATCTTAAATCATCCCCTTCTCGAGGGAAATTATTATAAGATGATGACCTTGCTCTTGAACTTCCTCCTCCTCGTCTATTAAAAACATCGAAAATATCTCCTAAATCATTAAAAAAGTCAAATCCGCCATTGCCACTTCTTGAATTTCTATTATTCCCAAAAATTTCACTAAAATCGAAACCTCCAGGTGAACCAGATGTAGAATAATAATATGTAGTACCATCTGGGCTTTGATAGGTTCTTCCACCTCCAAATCCACCAGGACTTCCATTATATTGTTGATAAGATGAAGGATCTCCTTCTACAACACCAAAACGATCATACATATCTCGCTTCTTATCATCACTTAAAATACTATAGGCTTCATTAATCTCTTTAAACTTTTCTCCTGATTTAGGTTCATCGGGATTAACGTCTGGATGATATTTTCGCGCCATTTTGCGAAATGCTCTTTTAATTTCCTCCTTTGAAGCATTTTTTGTTATTCCCAATATTTTATAATAATCCTTAGCCATCTTTTAACCCCTTTTTGTACAATTTCATAAAAATTTAATTAAAATAAATAAAAAAAATAAATAAAAAAATCAGACTTATTCGTACTCAGCATCTACTACGTCGTCTTGTCCAGTTGCTCTTCTAAATTGTTCTTCTTCAATCTCGTCTTGGGATCGGCCAGGCATATCACCCATACCACCAGGTGGGGCTCCTTGATATGCTCCTTGAGCGGCTCCCTGTTGTTGTCCATAAATTCTTGCTGAAACTTCGTGTAATGAATTTTGCAATGCTTCACTCGAATTCTTTATCCTTGCTACATCCTCAGATTCCATAGCACTTCTTAAATCTGAAATTTTGCCTAATATCAACGACTTCAAGTCTCCAATAACAGCTTCATTCTCCTTCAATAGTTTCTCAGTTTGGTAAATCAATGCTTCTCCTTGATTTTTTGCCTCAGTGAGTTCTTTAAATTTCCTGTCTTCCTCAGCATTCCTCTCCGCTTCTCTGACTTTTTGTTCAATTTCATCATCAGACATCTTAGTCGAGGCTGTAATTGTAATTGACTGACTCTTACCTGTACCTTTATCTTTAGCAGAAACATTTAAAATTCCGTTTTGGTCAATATCAAATGTTACTTCTATCTGGGGCACACCTCTAGGTGCTGGTGGTATACCAGTGAGATGAAATCTGCCTAAAGTAATATTATCTCCCGCTCTTGGTCTTTCACCTTGTAGTACATGAATTTCTACGGCCGGTTGATTATCGGCTGCTGTTGAGAATATTTGGGTTTTATGAGTTGGTATGGTAGTATTTCTCTCAATTAATTTAGTAAAAACTGAACCTAATGTTTCAACTCCTAATGATAAAGGAGTCACATCAAGTAATAATAAATCCTCTACTTCACCCGTTAATACTCCACCTTGAACTGAAGCACCCATTGCGACACATTCCATTGGATCTATACTACGCTCTGGAGCTTTTCCTAATAAATCTTCAAACTTCTTCTGGATTATTGGCATTCTGGTTGGACCACCAACCAAAATTATCTTATCAATTTCACCTCGAGCAATTCCTGCATCTCTTAGAGCTTTTAATATTGGTGCATCTAATCTTTTTAATACTGGATCAATTAATTGTTCCAATTTAGCCCTTGTAAGCGTCATATTAAGATGTTTTGGGCCACCACTTGTCGCAGTTATATATGGTAAATTAATATCTGTTGTTACCGAATTAGAAAGTTCAATTTTAGCTTTCTCAGCGGCTTCACGAACTCTTTGTAAAGCCATTGAATCAGTTCTAAGATCTACGCCTTCATTTTTTTGAAATTCAGACACTAAGAAATCCACTAATAACTTGTCCATATCTGTACCACCTAATTGTGTGTCACCTGCAGTTGAAATCACTTCAAATACTTGATTATCCATCTCCATAAGTGTTACATCAAAAGTACCACCACCTAAATCCAACACAGCAATTTTTAGGCTTGCATTTTTCTTGTCTAATCCGTAAGCTACGGCTGCGGCTGTAGGTTCGTTAATTAAACGTTTTACATTCAATCCCGCGATCCTTCCCGCATCTTTCGTAGCTTGTCTTTGGTTATCATTAAAATATGCTGGTACTGTAATTATTGCGTCAGTTACCTCTTCACCCAGATATGCACTTGCATCTTCTTTGATTTTTCTTAGGATCATTGCTGAAATCTCTTGAGGTGTATAATACTTACCATCAATTGTCACTTTATAACTCGTACCCATCTTGCGTTTTATCGCCGTGATTGTACGATCTGGATTTGAAACTGCTTGTCTTCTTGCTGGTTCCCCGATAAGTCTTTGACCATCTTTTGTAAATGCTACTACGGAAGGAAATGCTTTACCTCCCAAGGTTAATCCTTCAGCGCTCGGGATAATTGTAGGTTTACCACCTATTAATACAGCTGCTGCTGAGTTTGAAGTTCCCAAGTCAATTCCTATTATTTTTCCCATATTACATCACTCCTTATTTTTAAATTTTAATTTTGTTATCTTGATTTATTTCTATTTTTTCAGTTAAATTTGGTAATTTTGATTTTTTTGAAATCCTGACCTTTGCTGGTCTTAAAACCTTATTATTTAAAAAATATCCTTTATCTAATACTTCTACTATCGTATTCTCAGGGAGATCGTCTCGTCCCTCCTCAACCATCATAACTTCATGCTTATAAGGATCAAATTTCTGACCCTCTGATTCCATTGGCCGAATACCCTCCTGTTCCATAATTTTTTCGAAGCTCTTAACGATTATTTCAAAACCTTTTGTTATCCCCTCAGCACCTTCAAGCATCTTTAATTGGTTTAGTGCTCGTATAAGATCATCATAATGCCCTATTATCTTCCTCAAAAATCCCTCTAATACATATTGCTTGTAGTTTGAATTTTCCCGTTCTTGTCGCTTTTTGTAATTTTCAAAATCAGCTCTCACTTGTAAAAGCGAACGTAAAAACTTTTCTCTTTCCTCTTCAAGTTCCTTTAATCTTCGAGCATCTTCCTTCAAATCATCCATTTGTTTCATCATTTGATCATTCCAGGATTTAACCTTCTTGTGTTCTTCCACAAGGGCCTCATATTTCTCAGCTTTCGCTTTCAGCTTTTCATAATCACTTCTTGATATTTGAATGATATCTGTTGATCTCTGACGAATGTCTGATCCACGTTTAGTAAGAAATGGGTTAAATAAATCCTCAAACATCATAGATTTTCCATCTCCCTTACCTTTTCTTTCCGTATACATTATAATTTATTTTCATATCTTTTATTGTTGTCAACTTCTTGTTGACAATTCTTTATATATTAATATTAACTTGCCTATTTAAAGATTACGTTTTTGAAAAATAAGAGGAAAAGAGGCTAAACTAGTGTTGGTTGAGTTATTATCAAAATTTCTTTATTATTTATATTGTGTAAAATTAAAAAAAAGTTGATTTATTCATTTCTGAATTTTATATAAACGATTAGTCCTGCAATGAAAAGAGCAGTAATTGCGATAATGCTAGATGTAAGTATAGATGTTATACCCATTCGTATTGCAGAAGAAGGCATATCCATTCGTTCATAGAGTGTTGGGAATATCACTAGAGAGATTGGGATTGAAAGGAGATTAATAGCTGCGACTCCAAATAGAATAAAAGCTATATTCTTTTTTTTCATGAGAAACTTCACATAAAGTATTCTAATTAATATTGTGTACATATTGGAATTTAGCTACAACAAATAATAATGTATTAGGATAAATAAAAAGTTCCATTTGGATTATGTATTATTTCCATGAATAACGATATGTAAAAATAATAATAAAAGGCATAATTACATGAATTATTAGAAAAAACTTAAATCTTCAAATACAGAGGTTAAATCAACGATGAATGAGAAGAAAGCAATCCAAGATTTTTATTCTGAACAGATGAGTCAATGTTATGGATGTGGGAGATTAAACGATTCTGGCTTGAAATTAAAGAGTTTTTGGAACGAAGACGAGGATACAAGCACGGCTACCTTTAAACCTAAATCGTACTATATATCATTCCCTGGTTTTGTAAATGGTGGCTTAATTGCTTCACTGATTGATTGCCATGGCACTGGAACCGCTGCAGCAGCCGCATATAAAGCCGAGGGACGTAAAATGGGAACAGAACCAGAATTAAGATATGTAACCGCATCTCTTCACGTGGATTTTATAAAACCAACTCCAATCGATCAAGAATTGGTGTTAATTGCGAAAGTAAAGGAAGTTAAGGGAAGAAAAGTGATAGTTAAGGTGGATCTTTTCGTGGACGATATATTATGTGCACAAGGAGAAGTAATAGCAGTAAAGATTCCAGACACTATGATCTTTAATTAATAAAACTGATACTATATTTATAAAATCTTTAATGCATCCTTATCCAATTATAAATAAAAATTAAAAAAAAATTAGAGTCGAAGATTCTGCTTTCTTAACTTTTTTCGTCCCAACCCGATTCCAACAACACCGATTATTCCTATTAATATGAGTAAATTATACCCTGGAATATCTAGTGGTGTTGAAACTTTAGTACCAATTGTGAAGTATCTTAATTCAGATTCATACATAGTCCCCATTGTATCATTTCCAAAAACTTGAACTGAATGAACACCATCAGGGAGCATGTAAATTGTTGTATCGCCCAAAATAGTTTTATCACTTATCCCATCTAGAGAATAGCTTAGCCAATTAGGAGTAAAATTTATATCAAAACTTAATAATAATCCCTCATTCTTATTGTCTCCAATATCGTAATCTACATCCCAACTACATCCTATAGCATCAACCCAACCATCCGTTGTAAATGCTGCCGTAGTCGCGAATGCTAATCTTCCTATATTGTCTTTTACGTTCCAAACATCTACTTCTTCAGAAATATAACCATCTACTTCTATTTTCACTTTATTTTCACTTAAAGCTTGATAACTTGGGGCACCATTGCATCTAAAATGAATCCTTAGATGATACCATGTATTATCAATTGGATCATAAACTCCATCTAAAGCTGTGAAAACTTTATTCGAAGCACCTCCATTATAATACACCCACTTATCAGCACCGATACCAATCCTTATTACCTGTTCTAAACTAACACGATCCACTAGTCTTGCCATAAATCCATAAGTACAATTTTCTGCTAAAATCCACATCTCTATTGTCCCATATGATTGGTTTGTAAAGTCACCATCAAAATATATTTTATTACCACTATCATCATCAAGATGTATGACCTTATTATGTCCCATCTTTTCAGATACAACACTAACAGAACAGCCTGATTGAGAGTTATCAACCCAACCTTGCGGAACAACCCCATCTTTATCGTTTTCAAAACCCCAGGTTCCTGGATAATATCCACTCATCGGTTCAAGATAGGTTTTGTTCATAGGAGTGCTAATAATGATTTCATCTGCATTGGTCTTTAAATCTGTATTATTCAAAGTAGGATTCTCTGAGATAATTGTTGTAAGGAAAGTACTAGAAAATAAAAACATAAAAAAAAGAAGAATTTGAGTAGATAATTTCAATTTTTTAATGTTCATTTGACATCAAATTTATAAATTTTTGAATTTAGATATTTTTATTTATTTGCTATTTTATAAAAATAAATACTAGTTTAAGTGGTAGATATGAATTATAAGGAATTTACCCCAAATAGGAGAATTAATTATTAAGATTTAGCTCTCATTGTTGTAAATCTTCAGGATAAGGGTAATTCTTAAAAGATCCTCTTCTTTTTGTGAATCTCTTAACTTCATCTCCGTACTTCCATTCTGAATGGCGTTGATATTCATTCACAGGTCCAAAAAGACAGAAGAAATCGGGAGGGACTTTCTCAACACCTGCCATACCTGCACAAAGATATAATCCCTTGCGAATTTTTCTGACTTCATCAGTCATATCTACTATTCCTCCATCATTCTTAAAGAAAGCATATTTCAATCGAAAGGTGGGTTTTCCGTCGATTAGTGATTCGCTTATATCTGTGAGGAATCGCATATGGTGATCTTCTTTTCCTTCAATTCTCCAACGATTATATCCCTCTCCTCTTTGTTCTTGTTTATTAGTAGGTGTGAAAGATTTTCCTAACCAATATCCCTTCTCAGTATCATAAAGCCACCATTTAGAGGTTTTTTCACTCTTTTCTGATATAAACCAAACCATTGCACTATCATATTCTCCATCTAACTCCTCAAAATCTACAGATGATAAGGCTTTATACAACTCTATAATTTGTTGAAAGTTGAGTGTTTTTATCTTTTCTACAGTCAAATCCTTGACATTTTCTTTAGAATAATTAGTCATTTTAATCACACTATATATAAGTTCATCAGAGAGTTAAATAATTTTTTCATAATCAACATAGGGTCGGAACTTTCCTTGTTCTTCTGCTTTTTTTAGCTCTTGAACGTATAAAGTTAAGTTAGATTTCGAGCCAACTCTCATAAATTTCCAGTCAGTCTCAATCGCTCCTTCGGGACATGCTTTTTCACAATATCCACAGAATATACATGATTCTTTTTGAATTTCAGGAGGTTCAGCTTCAATATCAATAGCATCTGTTGGACAGTTTTCTTGACAGGTCATACATTTAGTACACTTATCCTCGTTTATTTCAAACTTAGGAAAAATCCTTCTTAAAAATTCTTGGGTTAAATTTTTTGATTGTTTTGCCCACCAAGTATCTTCAATTAGGTTAAATTTTGGAATTAGATCTGTTTCTCCATTTCTAATCCTTAAACTTATATCACATATATTTTTACCAAAATTCAATGCTTCCCTAATTTCGATATCATCAGGATGGTTTACTGTATGCATAATTTCAGGATAAAATTGTAGTGATGACGCAGAATATGAGTCAAAATTACCAATTACTTGGTATCCTTTTTCACGTAGTTCTTCTGCCATATAATAATATGTATTACCTATCACACTTCCATGAGTACAGAATAAAAAACAATGCTTACCCTGGACTTTTTCCATGTTTTGAATGAAATTTTTAACATTAACGGGTTCTCTATAAAAAAAGGTTGGAGTACCAATCCCTACTAAATCGTAATCGTTTAAAGGCTTATTTTTAGCTTTTTTCATTTCGATTAAATCACATTGATTTTCACTATTCAAAATACCTTCTCGGATTTTCCGAGCAATTTCTTCTGTTCCCCCTGTTTGAGAGAAAAATATTAATAAAACATTCATGGAGTTTTCATTTTGAATAATTTTAAGTTTTATAATATAAACAGTCAGCCTTAAAATAAAAATAGCAATTAAAACCATAACTAGAAGTTTATATAATTCTTATTCTTTTGACTTGACCTAAATTTAGTAGTATTTGATAATCAAACAAAAATAGTAAATTACCTTTTCCTGTTAGCTCCAATATTTAAATAAGATAATTTCCATAAGTTATTATGAATATGAATAAGAATCCAAATAATTTTTTTGTTG
>JBHLNR010000032.1:0-27092 GCA_048941385.1 Promethearchaeota archaeon | reverse complement strand
TTCTTGAATTGGAGCCCAGTTCTCTTGTGGAGGTATTATTACAACAGCGGAATTGTATAATTTAGTCATTGAATATACTTGATCATTTTATCTTATAATTTAATGAAAATTAATTAAAAGATTTTTATTCAAGAAAAATCTAAATGCAATTTGTATAATGAAAATAAAACAAAGACACTTTATTCGAAAATCCGAATTAAACGCTCTTAAAGATGAAATCTTAAATCAATATGACCAAAATTTTATTGACCAAATTTTCCCTAAAAAAAGCAATATAGAACTGATACAAACAGAATCAGGAGATAGTTTGTATGTTGTTAATAACGAACTGAAATTATGGAAATCTAAGGAGGGATATATTCCCGTACTAACTCTGCTCTTAAACAACAAGGTAGAATTAAAAACTATCGTTGTAGATTTTGGAGCAGTTCGTTATGTCACTAACGGTGCTGATGTAATGCGACCAGGAATCACGAAGATAGACCCCTCAATTAGAAAAGGAGATATCTTAAAAATAGAAGAAGAAACAAAGCATAGGGCATTAGCAGTAGGAAAGGCTATGTTTGATGCGCAAGAAATGGAATCAAAAACATCAGGTAAAGTAGTTAAAAACCTTCATACAATTCAGGATGCAATATGGGAGTTCGAAAAAGAATTCAAGTGAATTCTGCTCTTAATAAAGAATCTAAAATGTATTTATCTGATCTTCCTAATTCATCAATAGAATAACTTTCTGATTCATAAAAATCGATTAGTTCACCGTTTTCTCTAAACTTGCATAAATTAAGGATCATCTTTAAGCCTTCTGTGATTAAATGCTTGTTGTCAATTTCATGAGAAGCTTTCATTAATTGTATTATTGAATTCGACTTCCAAATCTCGTTATCATGCAGGGTTTCTTCTAAACAAACAAATTCTTCAAAAATTTTATGAAAAAATTCAGTTTCTGATATCATTTTTTGTTTAACCAACCCCTATACGTTATAGTTAGGTAACTAAAATCTCCCTTATGTTAACTAGTTAATAGTTGTTTTGAACAAATTTAATCCAAATCATTTCATAGATTTTTCGTTATAGTCAAACAAACATGTGTTATGTTGCCTAAATTACTGGTTTGCATATTTTTTATAAAAATTATGATCGAAAATATTTGTTTTTTGTCGGAATTTTAAGGAATTTCAATATTTATGTATTTTTTTATACATTCAATGTTTTAGTTTGACTAATATGTTTTAGATGACTGTATTTAGATTAAAAATCCTCATGATATGTGGATATCTTAAAATAAGTAGAAATTTCCACTTGAAAAAATATGAGCATCCCCCCAAGTAATAAATTTTTAGTAAATACTTCTGGACTTTTTACTTTATGATTTATAAGTGAATTTGAAATCTTAGTTTCTTGTGTAGTGTAGAATTAAAGTGTCGTAATATCGAGGTAATATTGTGTTCCATGCATATTACACGATGTTATAATCAAACTTTATTTTATATTACTCAGATCTATATGTCTATGGTATTATCGAGTATAGTATTTGACATATCTCGATGACTCACCATAAATAGAACAAAAAAGAGGTTGTGTGTGAAAAAATGTCAATGTATCGATCTTATTTGTTAAAAAATAACTTCTGGGCAAAAAAAGGGAATGAGAAGCATCCAAATTCAGAAAAAGTCTTTATTAAACATGATTCAGAGGTTGGTGGAATTTATGCTATCATCTTAAATGATAAAAGAGGTGTGAAAATGATGGTGGAAGGGAAGGAATATTATTTCAATAATTTTGATAAATTAGACTCTTTCCTTACCCGCCTTCAACAGAGAAAAGACGATTTTATGAAGATATTAAGAAGAAAAAATATTTCTCAGAAATTACGAATGTTAGAATTATAAGAATTTTTTTAGTCTTATTTTTCCTTTAAGTTAATTATCCGAAGATATTTAAAGAAAAATGAATTTAGAAATAGGTTAATAATTTAATCTGTCTACTTTATAACTTTCTGTTCTTTAAACGCCTCAATCTCATCATTACCGTACCCAAACTTTTCCAAGATAGAAACTGTATCCTCTCCTAAAGTTGGAGCACCTTTTCCGGGCATTACCGGGTTTTTTGTGAACTTGATTGGGTGACCAATCATTTGATAAGGGCCTACTTGGCTATTTTCAAGATCCCAGATCATGTTTAATGCCTTAACTTGGGGATCATAATAAAGATGCGCCGAGTAATTTACTGGTCCACAGGGTACCCCCACTTTATCTAGAGCTTTAATCCATTCCTCAGTTGTTTTTTCTCGAAATCGTTTTTCAAAAGTTTCTTTCATTGCTAATTGATTATTATATATAACATCATCGTTAATCTGGCTGAATTCGACCCCAGCTCCCTTTTCGTATACGCCTATAACTTCACACATATCCTCTCTATGCTTAGTGGTAAGTGCGGCAACACTCATAAATCCGTTTGCGGTTTCATAAATCCGATAATATGGGAGGTAATATCTATCTGCGGGTCTGTGATTACAATCAGGAACTTCAATTATACGGGTTGATTTAGGCATTTCATACCGAAGATTCAAATAGGCTAATTCGTCAATAATTTCGGTATGAGTCTTTCCATCCCGAAAAGCATTGCTTAGAATTTCTAATTCCTCTTGATGTTTTTCTTTATCCAAGCTTTCAATCTTTGAGAAACCTGCAGCTCTTAAAGCCATACCAGTACAAAAGAGTGATGTTTCAATTTTTTGGCCCTCTCCAGTTCTTGTTCTGGCAAATAGGGCGGATACAGCACTGAAAGCATTGAGCATACCTGTACCGATATCTATGAAGGGGCTTCCTCCAGGTCCACGTGGTCTCCCATCTTCATCAGAATAGCTAGCCATCATGCTAGATGCCGCATGTGCAATAATATCAAAACCTTTTCGAGTTTTGTAGGGGCCAATTTCGCCAAATGCAGTGCTTGAGATGAAAACTATTCCCTTATTGATTGCTGATAGGGTGTCATAATCAATTCCAAGCCTTTTGGCGACTCCAGGTGTATAATTTTGAATTACAACATCAGCTTTTTCAACCATACGGTAGATAATCTTCTTTGCTTCTTCCTTCCTAACATCGAGACAAAGACTCTTCTTACCTCTGTTCACACACAGAGCCATTCTAGTATTACCTTTATATCGTTGCCATCTACCCCATCGTCTTTCTTCAGATCCATCAGGAGGTTCGATTTTTATAACTTCCGCACCTAGATCTGCAAGTAGAAATCCACAATATGGACCAGCTATGTATTCTGAAAAATCTAATACCAAAATTCCATCTAAAATCCCAGGCATGTTTATAATTCTCCTTTAAATGATATACATTAATTTATAGATTGTATAAATTTAATGTTATATATTAAGTTTTATAGATAAAAATATCCATTGTATTGAGCGAGTTAAATTCTTAAAATCTTTTTTACTCATAGATAGGTTGTAGCCCTGTTTGAAAATGTCTTAATCGTAATTTCGCTCCGCGAGAAATTTTTACTTTTGGGATCTTATCTCTATTGTTATATAGCTCTGTTATTGCAGCGACAGCATAATCAATATGGGAAGGACCATAGACATTTCTCGGTACAGCGAATCTTACTAAATTCAGAACATCTTTTTGTTGTTCACGAGTCTTTTTATCCCATTCAAAAGCAAAAGGTCCTAATTCAGCGGCTCTAATACCATAATGCCGTATTAATTCAAGGGTAAAACCGACACCTTTAAAATCTTTTACTTTCGATTCCAAACCTTCAAAAAACTTATCCATATTAATATAAACTGCATGACCACCAGCTGGAAGAATTACAGGGACGTTGTTTTGAGCCAATTTTCGAGCAAAATCCCTTACTTGAAGTTTTCTTTCATTTAAATAGAGTTCTTGGACAACCTCATATAATCCTGTGGCAAGTGCCATAATATCTCTTCCGCTCATTCCTCCATAAGAATCATTTCCAAAGGTTAGGATTTGCTTTTCCTTTAATAAAATCCCAATATCTTCTTCTATAGAAAACTTCCTGTGGAATGTGCCTTTATCTTTAAAGAAGAATCCTCCTCCAATATTTGCAAGGCCATCTTTTTTAAAACTAATTGTAAATCCATCTACATATGAAAACATTTCTTTAACTATACTTGGGATAGTGCTATTCTGATACCCTTTCTCAAATTCCTTTATAAAATTAGCGTTTTCAGCAAACCTACAGGCATCAAAGAAAAGTGGTATATCGTATTTTTTTGCAATCTTGCTAACATCCTTAATGTTGCTCATCTCAACTGGTTGCCCTGCTGCTGTATTGTTAGTAATAGTTATATATATCAAAGGAATAGCATCTACTCCTTTTTCTTGAATTAGTTTTTCCAATCTTCTAATATCCATATTACCTTTGAATGGATTTTTATTATCCATCTGTTCATAAGGGAATTCATCTAATAAGTTAGCTGAAAAGAGATTAATAGGTGTTAAACCATTAGCCATAATATTTGCTTCTGTTGTATCAAAGTGTCCATTATTAGGAATATAAAATTCTCTTGATGAAAATTGCTTTCTTAGAATTGGGGCAATAGTAGAGAAAAGTAAATGTTCAGCACATCGACCCTGTGGAACAATAAAAGCATTTGGACGTGTAAGCTGGTGAATACCTCCATTAACAAAACCACCTTCAAATGTAGTAAGATAAAGCTCCTTCATTAATTTTTCTACATTTGTTTCTCCTGAGAGTATAAGATTTTTTACATTTTTTGGTTTATCTCCACGTTCAAAAGTATCTCTTATTGCATCAAGAAGTACATAATATCCTTTATTTCGACCGTAGGACTCATCTCCATGAAAGAGAGAAGCCCATTGTAAATCTGTCATAGTACCTGAACCTGAATCTGATAGGAAATCAACAAATAACAGATCTGCTGGAAATGAGAAAACATTATATTCAGTAGTTTTGAGGGCAACCTCCCGTTGTTCTTTTGTAACTTGCTTAATTGTGCGAACAACAAGCGGCTTATTTGCAGGAATGGGAACGCCTAATTCATTTTGTAATTTCAAAAATTTCACACCAAAAATGAGTTTTTCACACTGAGTAGTGTTTAAAACTAGTTTTCCAATGTTTAATAATTTATAGCAAAACAATTTCATAAAAAATATTATCGATAGAAAATTAATAGCATCAAATGCCAACAGAAGAAATTAAAGATCCTTATGAAAAAATATTATTAAACATGCGTGAATATCCAAATGATATTCCTATAACAAATGGTAAGATTTCAGACGCATTCAGAGAATTTATTATGCTTCTATTTAATCCGGAAGAGGCAGAAGTTGCTCAGTATCTAAAAGTTAGACCTCAATCGGTTGGAATGATTTCAAAAAAAATAGGGAAGAATCCAAAGGAAACTCAACAATTATTAGAAAAATGACTGAAGATGGTATAATTCATGATATCGGTGGATTTTCTTATTTCATAGCTATGCCACATCTTTTAAATATGGGATTTAAATACTCAAAAACTTTCGAAAGACTTGGTAAGAAGGGAGCAGAGTTATATCAGAAATTTTTCATTGAAGAGAAATTTTATAAGCGATATGAATCTTCAGATGCGGGTACCCCAATCACCCGAATAGTCCCAATAAACAAATCTATTCATCATCAATCTCTTATTTCTAATGCAGAGGAAATCCATGGAATCATCGAAAATTGTATGGGACCAGTTGTGATAACGGATTGTCCTTGCAGAAATCGAAATGATTTACTGGGAATAAGAGAATGCAAAGATAAATATCCAATTCAAGAATCATGCTTTCAAGTTGGGTTATTTGGAAAATATTTCTTAAGAAGAGTAGAGGGAAGAGAAGTGTCTCGTAAGGAAGCTCACGAAATAATCGATAAATTTGCTAAATTTGGTCTAGTTTTTACTACCGAAAACACAGAAAGCCAAATGCATCAAGTAATATGCTGTTGTTGTGAATGTTGTTGTGCATTATTGAGAGGTATCACTCGTTTTGAAGATAAAAACGAAAATTGTACTGCTAAATCAAATTATATCTCAGAAGTAAATCAAGAACTATGTAAGGGATGTGGATTATGCGAGGAACGATGTCCGTTCAATGCCATTTTAATAAAAGATGATAAATCCAATGTAGATGGAAACAAATGTTATGGGTGTGGAGTATGTGCTGTAACCTGCCCAACCGAAGCAATAAACCTTCATCGTATAGAGCGTTCCCATATCTATAAAACTCCTATAGAATTAATGCAGAAAGTGTATAAAGAAAATAGAATTAAGAAATAAAAAGAATCTTATTTGAAAGCTGGTTCTACTAACCCCAATCTCCTTCTGATATTTCCTTCCCGAGCTTTCAAATACAGATTGTTGTCTATACAGTTCTTTTGCACTATAGCTATCAATAGTGTTATGTGAAAAAGGATTTATCTTGTTTGATTTTTTCAGAAAATTTTGAAGTTTATCAGGAAGTTAAAAATTAAATTATAAATCCACCCCATTCTACAACTGTAAAACCTGAACGAATGGGTGTATTTATTAATGGAGTATCTTTTTCAACTGCATTCTGGTAAGGAGAAAATGTTAACATAACCCTGATTATTGTCTCTGGTTTAGGATCTATAATTAATCCCATATTTAAGTCTAAATATTCTTTTGATAGTAATTTAATCTCATAATAATTAGCAATTGGGATAAAATCTAACCAAAAAACCTTAAATTCTTTACTTTCTTTTTCATTTAATCCAAGTTCCTTTAATGTGTTATTCATCCATAATTCAAGATGTTCATACTCGACACACCAACCCTCTTCAGGTGTTTCTAAATAGTTCAATCTCGCTTCATAAAATAAGTAATCATATCTACTTTCAATTTTGCCTCCTGGTTCTACTACTACATCCCATCCATTATTATATTCTGGCTCACTTACTGTAATTTCACCATTAATTGAAAGAGAAACTTTAATATTCGACGTTTCTTGGGGATATAAGTAAATAGCAGGTTTATAGGCTATTAGACCGTCATCATTATCACTAAACACATATAAATTAATAATGATAAATGAAAAAATAATAATTGCTATTATCACAATTATCGCTATTACGATCTTCCCTTTTGAATATCTACTTTCACTCATTTTGTTTATTTTCTTAATTTATTGATTTTTGACTAAATTATAATAAACCTCTTTCCTATTTAAAAAAGATGTTTATTACCTTTATTATGATTCCGATTTAATTGGATTCTATAAAACCGTATTTGTGCCAACTCCTGCGACGATGGAGATTTACAGATATTCTTTATTCTTACCCAATTGAAATCTGTCATTTAATTAATGAGATTCATTTTTTCACTCAACTTTCCCCACACCTCATTTTTTCAAAGGTATACCGTCTGAACACGCCACATTAACTTGACAAAGCCCACAAGAATAGATTGGGATATGATAATGCTCTTGAATATAAGGAACAGTCGAAGTAACTTTTACTGAACACTTTTGTTTATCATGACCATTCTTTAAAGTAATAGCTCCGACGGGACATCTCTCAACGCACTGACCACATTTAATACAGTACTCATATGGGTCAGATGGTCGAGTAATTCCCTCGGAGGGTAATTTATAGTTGATAATGATACTCCCGCATCGCATTGCTTTTCCTCTTGCGTTTATAAATCCATCGGATAACCCAAAAGATCCTAAACCAGCTGCAAAACACATATGCCGATGAGACCAGGTTGATGCCCATACCCCTTGATATGCTTCTGGATGTTCTCTATGAATTTTAAATAATTTTTGTTCTGTCATTGGGGCTACTCCTTCTACACCAAATTCTTTTTTAATTTCACTTAGTAAATACTTCTGTAATTTTTGATTTGATTGTTCTCCATAGAGTCTAGTATGGCTCCATCTCTCTCCAGGCCATTCAGGGCTGTACTCATAATTTTCTTGTTTAGTGATTTTATTTGTAGGCAGTATAAAGGCTACGACGGAAAGATTCTCCGGTGAATCTATTTCTACTGAGAAATGCTTAGAGTAAGCTTCTGCTGGTGTTAAATGGAAAGGACCAATCACTTTCTTATAATATTCAAAAATGGGATCATCTCCTGAACAAATTCCAACTATAACGTCGGGTTCCCAAAAAAGAATTCCATCAACCCCTGTCATCCTATTGCTTTCATCTTCTTTTAAAAAGGAATTGATCTTATTAATAAACCAATCTTTATTCAACATATCCTTTCTTTTAATTTTTTGTTCTCTTAAAGTTATGATAATATACTAAAACTTTGAATAATTATAAGATTAAATTAATACCTCATTTAAAAAAGATTTTAATCTATTCGTTATAAGTATTTTAATATAAAAAATATGAGTAAGGGGAAAAAGAGAAATAAGGGATATAGAAAGTGGCTTTTGAAACACCTCTACAGACAAAAATACCTGGTAGTGTTAGTTATTTTAGGAATCTTTGTCGTAAGTTTAGCAGTCACTATAATGCCAATAATAATCGGCAGGATCATTGACAGTGTCTTAATAGCTCGGGATTTAGGAAATTTATTTATATTGCTTGTAATTGGTCTTATTGTATCTCTTACATATGCCGTTATGGACTATGGAACGATGATGATTGGACATTTTCTAGGCTTGAAAATCGAGAAAAATATGAGACAAGAATTTTTTGAAACAATACAATTAAAAACTTTAAGTTTTCACGATAATGTTCGAACTGGGGATTTGCTTGCGTTCGCTACGAATGATGTCCGAGTAATTAATACGATGGTCGCCCATGGAAGTTTCTTCATTTATCCTTTCATCCAAATATTCATAACTTTATATTTATTAATTGAAGTTCTGGACTATCGTTTAGCTTTACTTAGTTTACCTTTCATAATTTTATATTTTTATTTTATTTTACAATATCGAAAAAGTCTTTCTCCTTATGTTACTAATCGAATGAAAAAGTATTCAAATTTAGCCATAGTGCTGCAAGACTCTATAAGTGGTGCAAATGTAGTCAGAGCTTTTAATGCTGAGAGGTTAGAAAGAAAAAAATTTGGAAGATCTGTAATTGATTACAAGAATAATATGATCGGACAAAATATAGTGCAAGCTAGGTATTATGCTCTACTTATCCTTTATCTTATGATAGGAAGTACGTTGTTAATATGTTGTTTTTTTGTTTATCAAAATAACTTAACAGTAGGAAACCTAGTTGCTATCAATATCCTCCTTATGGCACTCATTGAACCCACAAGGATGATTCATTGGTCTACAAATGATATGATGAATGGATTTGCTGCTGCTTCACGATTATATACTTCGCTTTCTAAAGGAGAAATTGAGACTGATATTGATACTACTTTAGAATGGCCAGAAAAATTCAAAGGGAAAATTGAATTCAAGAATGTTACATTCACTCATGGGAATGAAATAAAAAATCCTCGACCAACCCTAAGCAATATAACCTTTAGTATTGAACCTTTTCAAAGGGTTGCTCTTGTGGGTCCTACTGGGTGTGGAAAATCAACTCTAGCAAAATTAATTTTATCTCTTTATGAACCACAAGAAGGTTCAATTCTTTTGGATGGGGTAGATATAAAAAATTATCCTCTTGAAGCCTTAAGGACACATATTGGTTATATTGAGCAAGAAGTCTATCTTTATCCAAGAACTATAAAAGAAAACATCAAATTCGGTAAACCTGATGCCACGGAGGAAGAAATCCTTAAAGCTGCAGAGTTAGCTCAAGTTGATGATTTTGTTAAAGAGCGCCCTAAAGGATATGAATCTATTGTTGGTGAAAGAGGAATACGGCTCTCTGGAGGAGAAAAACAACGAATTGCTATTGCTCGAGCATTCTTAACCAATCCTAAAATTCTTATTTTTGATGATTCTGTTTCTGCAGTTGATAGTGAAACAGAAGAGAAAATAGGGCGTGCTATGGAAAATATTTTAAGAAACAGAACCACCATAATTATTACTCACCGTTTACACACAATAAGAACTTCAGATAAGATAATCGTACTTAAGCATGGAAAAATTGTGGCAGAGGGTAAGCATAATGATTTATTACAGAGTTCAGAGGATTATAGACGAATCTTTGGTAAGAAAATCGCTCAATCAAACATGATAGTTAATAGAAGAGGGAGATGAGTAAAAACGGGCCTCTATGCTGGATTATTGAAGGAAGATCAAAAACGCAATTATTCTGATAGGGAATTATTTTCTCGATATATCAAAAGAATAGCACATTTTAAAAGAAGCGTGATTCGAATAGCATTATTCATTGTAATTTCGGCAGGAGCAGATATTCTTAATCCTCTCTTACTTTCATATATTGTAGACGAGTTTATCAGAATAGAACCAAATTATTTTCTAATTTTTGGTGCTTCAATCCTTTATATTATATTATATGGTGTAATCTGGTTGATGTTTTATCTGCAATATAAAGAGATAGCTAAGTTTGTTCCCTTTTTTGCAGAACGACTCCGAATGGACATTTTTGATAAATTACAAGAACAGGATATGAGTTTTTTTGATACTCATCAAACAGGTGGTTTGAACACAAGAGTTACAAATGATGTTGTTGATTTTGGAGATATAACCTTTTTAATAGTAGAAACGGTTGGGAATCTTTTTTTAAGTGGTTTGACTCTTGGTATCCTTGTCTGGTTAAATACTTTTTTGGCTCTTATTGCGCTTACAACAGTTCCCCTTATTTTAATATTGATGTTTTCTCTTAGAAAGCTCGCCAGAAGAGTAAGTAGAAGTTATAGGAAAGCTTTAGATAATGTCAATATATCAATGGTTGAATTAGTGGAAGGTATACATGTATGTAAAAGTTATGGGCAAGAATCAATGATTTCTGAACAATTTGATGAAACAAATAAAAACTATTTTAAATCTGGATTTAGATTGACAGCCGTGACTCATCTCTGGAGAAGACTTCTTGGATTTATCTCCACTCTTACATTTATAATTATAATGTATATAGGAGGTCAACTTGTATTTAGAGCTTTGTTAAGTCCTGGAAGGTTATTTGTATTTTATCTTTATCTTCCAACATTTTTCCGGCCTATTATGGTACTCGCGACTTTTTTTCCTCAATTCAGTACAGGTATGGCAGCATACGAACGCATCCTTGAAATTCTTGATTCAAAACCAAATGTAAACCAAAATCCTAATGCTATCGATGTAGGGGAGGTAGAAGGAGAGATAAAATTTGAAAATGTCGATTTTAGTTATAATAGTGATGAATGGGTTTTTAAAGGTCTGAATCTTAAAATTGAAAAGGGAGAGAAAGTTGCGATAGTTGGTCACACTGGTTCAGGTAAAACATCATTAGTTTCTCTTCTTGCTCGATATTATGAATTCCAAGGTGGTTCAATTAAGATTGATGGAATTGATATTAGAGATATGACATTAGAATCTTACAGAAAGAATCTTGGGATAGTTCAACAGGATGTTTTTCTCTTTTCAGGAGCAATTGAAGAAAATATACGATATGGAAGGCAAGATGCTTCTGAAGAGGATTTGTGGAAGGCAATTACAGCTGTACATGCTGATGAACTAATTGAATATTTACCAGAGGGATTGAAGACGCAAGTAGGTGAACGAGGAAAAGGAGTCTCAGCAGGACAGAGACAATTAATTAGTTTTGCTCGAGCACTTTTAACGGATCCAAAAATTCTAATTCTCGATGAAGCAACCTCAAGTGTAGATGCGTATACTGAAGCGGTAATTCAAGAAGCTCTCGAAGTTTTGTTAACCAATCGAACTTCTATAATTATTGCGCATAGGCTCTCAACAGTAGTCAATGCTGATAGAATAATTGTGATGGATCATGGTCAAATTTTAGAGGAGGGTGACCATAAGTCATTACTCGCTAAAGGTGGAAAGTATGCTCAATTATATAAGCAATATTTTGAGCATCAGAGCTTAGATTGGACCCCAACATATAAAGATGCAACTATAAAAGACTCTGTAAAATAAACAAGCTTATAATACTTTATAATAATAAATTTATTCATAATTATATTATTACTAACCTAGCTAATAGTATTATTAACTAATTTTTGTTCAAGTCAATGAATCAACGAATACAAAAACTACGTACCCAGAGTCGTAATGCTGTTCCTTATATTTCTTTAGAAAGAGCAGAATTAATAACAGAATTCTATAAAGGTATTGCTTCCCAAAATTTATCTCCACCAGTTGCTAGAGCAAAAGCTTTCAAATGCATCTTGGAAAATAAGAAAATTTGCATAAATGAAAGTGATTTGATTGTTGGGGAGCGAGGTCCAGAACCAAAAGCAACTCCAACTTATCCTGAGGTATGTTGTCATAACCTAAAAGATTTGGAGATTTTGAATTCTAGAGAAAAAATATCATTTAAAGTATCTGATGAAATAAAAAAAAAATCAAAAGATATCATAATTCCCTATTGGAAGGGTAAATCTATTCGGGATAAAATATTTTCTCAAATGGATCAAACATGGTTGGATTCTTATGAAGCAGGTATTTTTACTGAATTTATGGAACAAAGAGCACCAGGGCATACAGCGGGAGGAGGAAATATATGGAGAAAAGGATTCCTAGACTTTAAGCAAGAAATAAAAGAAAGTATCGAAAATTTAGAGTTGTATGATAAATCTGAAGCATCTAAAAGATTAGAACAACTTAAGGCTATGGATATAGCTGCAGATGCAATAATCTTATTTGCTAAACGATATTCCCAAGAAGCACTTAGATTAGCAGAAATTGAATCAAATCCTGAAAGAAAGAAAGAACTTAAAAAAATAGCAGAAATTTGTTCTAATGTTCCTGAAAGAGCACCTGAAACTTTTTGGGAAGCATTGCAACATTATTGGTTTATTCATTTGGGTGTTATTACTGAATTTAATACTTGGGATGCGTTTAATCCAGGTCGTTTGGATCAGCATCTTTTTCCTTTTTATCAAAATGATTTAGCTAAGGAAATATTATCTAAAGAACAGGCTGAAGAACTGCTACAAGCTTTTTGGATAAAATTTAATAATCAACCTGCTCCTCCAAAAGTAGGTGTCACTGCAGAGGAAAGTAGTACTTACACTGATTTCTGCAATATTAACATCGGTGGTCTGAAAGAAGATGGATCTGATGGTGTGAATGAACTCTCGTATCTTCTCTTGGATGTAATTGAAGAGATGAGGATATTACAACCTAGTAGCAATGTACAGATCAGTAGAAAAACACCTGATAAATTCCTAAAACGCGCGATAGATATAATCAAGACTGGTTTTGGTCAACCTTCAGTATTTAATGCTGATGCAATTATTCAAGAATTACTTAGGCAAAATAAGTCTAAAATTGATGCATATAATAGCGGAGCAAGTGGATGCGTCGAAGCTGGTGCTTTTGGGAAAGAAGCCTACATTCTTACTGGCTATTTTAACCTTGTAAAAATTCTTGAGATCACACTACACAATGGGTTTGATCCACTAACTAAAAAGTATATTGGTTTAAAAACAGGAGACCCTGCTAACTTTAGTACATTTGAAGAATTGCTGGATGCATATAAAAAACAGATTAATCATTTTATTGATATCAAAATTAAAGGAAACCGAATTATAGAGCGTATTTGGGCTGAAAATCCTGCTCCATTTTTATCAATTTTAATTGAAGATTGCATCCAGAAAGGGAAAGATTATAACGACGGTGGTGCTAAGTACAATACGTCTTATATTCAAATTGTAGGCATGGGAAGTATTACTGATTGCTTGTCATCCTTAAAGTATAATGTATTTGATGAGAAAATTGTGTCAATGAAGGAACTACTTGAAATTTTAGACAATAATTTTCAGAATCATGAAATTATACGTCAGAAATTTATCAATAAAACTCCTAAATATGGAAATGACAATGATTATGCGGATTCTATAACTCAAAGAGTATTTGAGATCATTTTTAATGCTGTAGATAATCGACCAAATACAAGAGGTGGTGTGCATCGTATAAATCTACTTCCTACAACTGTTCATGTATATTTTGGAAAAGTTACTGGTGCTATGCCAGATGGACGTATGGCATTTAAACCATTGTCAGAAGGCATCTCACCAGTTCAAGGGATGGACATGAATGGCCCTACTTCTGTAATAAAATCAGCAAGCAAAATTGATCATTTACGAACCGGTGGTACTTTATTAAATCAAAAATTCACACCTCAATTATTTACGAATGAGTCAGGAATCACTAAATTGGCACAATTAATAAGAGCATATTTTGAAATGAAAGGACACCATATACAATTCAATGTAGTTTCAGCTGACACATTGAAAGATGCTCAATCAAACCCAGATGAATATAATAACCTTATCGTACGGGTTGCAGGTTATAGCGACTATTTCAATAACTTAGGATCCAATTTACAAGATGAAATTATCAGTAGAACAGAACATACATTAGTCTAAACCTCATAAAGATTTGAAACGACCTTTGGATTTTATTATATTTTTCAATATTATGTACATGTTCGGTACATAGATTTATATATAAAATAATCATATCATTATATTGTGTACTTAATCGGTACATATAAAAATCAATATGAAGGAAGGTGTAAACTAAGTGGATGAAGAAAAAAATTTAAAACCAAAAGAGACCCCCAAACCAGTTTCTCTTAGAAGAAATGTCTTGGGCGAATTAAAGAAAAAAGCTATTCCTGCTCATAGAAATGGAGCTTATTTAGAGAAACCTGATGAAGAAGAAATAAGAACGAGAGAGATAGAGAAAGAAAAGAGAAAAGAAGAATTAATAGAAGTGGAAAAAGCATACAAAAAAACTAAACAAGTTAAATTTTTAGCAAGTGCTTCCGAATTAGGCGACATAAAATATTATGCCCAAATAGCTCATCAAACAAAATCAGAGTTTATTCGTATGGCTATAAGGGATAAAATTAAAATTATGGAAGCCCAATTAAGTGAAGAAAAATTAAACAACCCTGATAATATTCAAGAAGATAGGTTAAGTTTAGAAGAATTAAAGAAAATTCGAAAAGTATTAGAAAAATTAGAACTGAAA
Organism: Promethearchaeota archaeon; assembly: GCA_048941385.1. GTDB lineage: Archaea > Asgardarchaeota > Lokiarchaeia > Sigyniarchaeales > SOKP01 > Loki-b32. The sequence continues at coordinate 12,025 of JBHLNR010000032.1, read as the reverse complement.
GAATAAGTCTTGTTATTTTTATTACACAGTTTTATTTCTTTTTATTATTCTAAAATGTTCGAGATGTTAAATGTAAACTTTTACAATTAATAACATATAAATTCAGAAACTTTTATAATGGAAGTGTACGAAAAATCATTCTAAAACATAACCGCAACTCTAAGTAAATAGGTGAAACTTGTAGAAAGCATTCATATTGACAACAATTCTTACCATAGATTGATTAAATTATTGAGAGCCAAAACGGGCTTAAACTTTGAATATTATAACAAGCCTTTTATTGAAAAACGCATAAAATCAAGAATGATTCGAGTAAAATGTGATGATCCTGAAGATTATATAAAACAGATTTCCTCACATCAAGAAGAAGTAAAGAAATTTGTTGACAGTTTCACTATAAATTACACATTCTTTTTTAGGGATTATGACGTTTTTGAGACCTACCAAGATATTCTATTACATGGGCTAAATATCTCAAAAAAAGATGTAGAGAGTAACATTAAACCTGATGCATCCAAATTAGCTAAGTTCAGTACAAAAGCTAATGCTGCTAAAAATTCTTTAAGAAATAGACAATTATCAGACAAGCCCGAGAAATATTATATTGATATTTTCGTTTTTCTTAATCAGTTGGCTTTTTATAAAAAATTGAAGCATGGTCCGAGTGAGAAGAATACTATTAATATATGGTCATGTCCATGTGCTACAGGAGAAGAACCATATTCAATTGCCATGATTATGGATAATCTCAAAACACAAGTCCCGCGCTTTCCTAATTACAGAATTGTGGCATCTGATATAGCACACGAAGCGATAGCTAAAGCAAAAATTGGAATTTATTCGAATGAAGTTATGAAAGAGATTTCCGACTATTTTGAGAATAAGTATTTCACGAAGGAGAAAACTTATTTTGGGCACAATAACTCAATAAGTGAAAGGATTAAGGATATGGTAGATTTTGTCGAAGAAGATGTAACGAAGGGTCACAATAGACCTTATAAATATGACATTATTTTTTGTAGATATCTTCTAATCTACTTCAATCGCGAAAACCGCGCTAAATTTCTGAAAATTATAGAAAATCGGTTAGTAGAAAATGGCATTTTAATATTGGGAAAAACTGAATCTCTTTTCGAATCATGGGGTAATTTGCAGTTAATTGACTCGAGAAATAGAATTTATATGAAATCTTATTCTAAAATATATTAGGCTTTTAATTGAATTAATTAAAAAACGAAAGGAATAAGAGCTTTACGATTTTTAGGATAATCATTGAAAGTGTTAATATACCATAAATGATTGGAACGCGCCCTTGGTGCTAAATTCGCAAATGTCCATACAGCAAATACTAACCCTGGGAAAGACCAAGTCATAATTGCCCATCCCACCCATTCTGTAATCTCTCCAAAATAACTAGGACAACTCACATATCGAAACATTCCACCATAGGGGATTTTATAATCAGTTTCTCCTGGTTTCCTTAAATTCCGTATAATATAATCAGAATGCATGTTTATTATGAAACCACATGTGAAAATAAGAACGCCAGTGATAAACAGAGGATTAAAGAGCCAAGATAATTTGTATGAAGGGGAAAATGTATATACCCATCTAGCTTGTAAGTAGGAATTTACCCCATTAAATGTAATTCCCATGATTATAATCGTTATAGGCATAGGTTGTGTACCACGAATTAATACTGGAAATAAGAAGGTTCTTTGACAGTAATGTAGCATCCAAATACCCAAGAAAATTAGTGGAATTAAACCAGAGTTGTTATTCCCAATAATATAATATAGAAAGTAAATAATGACAGTTGGTACCTCCATTAGAAACCATCCTAATTTATTATTAATTGTAGGTCCCCATTTCTTACTTACATGTTGTCCGTACCCTGCTGGAATAAAAAAAAGAGCAATAAAAACAATCATTGATGATAATCCAAAACATAATAAGATAAAATTATAAATAAATAGCTCATTCATCTTAAATTCTCGAAATAGTGAAGAGGTATAGCCTCTGAATTATCCTTAAGAAACTATTAATCCCCTAATTAAATATTAGAATTTATCCTATGATTTTAACTTAATCAAAAGCTTTTCTACATAAAATAACATAAAAAGATATCTCTAAGCTTCATAAATAAAAAATTTAAATTTAATATATACCATTCATTTTTAGCTTTATCATTGTGTTAACTGATAATAATAGCCAAAAATGGCGATTTTGGCCCGTTTTATGTTTAGCATTTATATTTGCTTTTGCTAGTCCTCTTCTGATGTTAGCAACGCCAATTTATTTTCTTGATCAAGAAGTCCAAATTAAATTTATTAGTCTACTCACAATCGCTATGACAATTACATATAGTATATCACCAATTCTGTTAACTCGATTTTCTAACAGATTAGGACGGAGAAAAAGTGTAATTATTTCTATGATTGGAGCCACAAGCCTTCAAATGATATATTATTTTTCTCTAAATCCCTTTATTTTTTTAATTGAAAGACTCCTTGAAGGTTTTATTTTAGGTTTTTTTTTCCCTAATCTAACTGCAAGCATTTCAGATGTTCCTAATATTGATCATCAAAAATATCTATCTAAGTTTAACCTCTCGTGGAGTCTCGCAATAGTTTTTGGATTAATATTTGGGGCGATTGTTTTGTTATTTACTAATAATTTGAAATTCATTTTTTACATTAGTCCTGTTATTATGTTAGGTAATTTACTAATTGCAATTTTGCTTTTCAAACCTTCAATCTCGATTAATCCTGAATCTAATACTAAGAATCTCGAAATTAATATAAAAGAACAAAAAAATTATCGAAATTCAACAATGTTAACGAGTTTTTATATTCCTGTTATCATACCTTTATTATTTATTCTTTATTCCTCTTTTGCTGCTGGAAATGGATCTTTTCTTTATCCAATCAGGTCTGCATTGTTAGGATTCCATCCCTCAAGTACCTATTTTGTTAATATATTTGCTGTAATCGGGCAAACAGTAAGTATATATTATTCAAATCTATTATCTTTAAATAAATTAAAAATGTTAACGATATTCACATCTTTCGTTTATCCTTTTCTATTTCTTTTCTTTATTTTTAATGAAATATATTGGTTCTTTATAATTCTATTTATGTTTTCAGGAATATTTTATGGAATCCTTTATGGTGCTGCATCAAAATTGTTTATTAGCCTTAATGTTTTAAAGGGAACATCTAAATATAGCGGTATTTTAGAAAGTTCTACAGGATTATGCTATTTTGTTTCTCAAATTTTTCTAGGTTTTATAGCAGATATTCATATTTTATTAGGATATCTTTCACTATCATTAAGTTTGATGTTACTCTTTTTTATAAACCTTGTTTTCATCAGGAAATTTAAAGAAATTGAAGAGATTCCTTAAATGGTGCGAAAATCTACAATGAAAAAATGGTTATTTGCTTTAGAAATCTTCGGTTGTATCCAATTTATAATTATTACAGCAATTGCTATGGGTTTTTATAAAGGAGGGACTTACATTGATTCTACTACATCCAATTATCTATTTTGGAATAATTATTTTAGTGATTTAGGACGGACTATCGCTCATTCAGGCTTACCAAATACCATTTCATTCATACTTTTTACAATTACTCTAAGTTTGTGGGGATTATTACAAATTCCATTTTATCTCATGCTCCCTAGTTTATTTAAGGATTTGAAAAGAATAAAGAAATTCGCTATTACGGGTTCAATCTTGGGAGTTTTTACTGGAATATTTTATGTCGGCATAGCGTTTACACCTTCAGATGTCACTAATCTAGCTCATAATATTTTTGTTTTTCTTGGATTTAGTTCCATCTTTTTGAGTATTATCTTTTATGCGATTGTTACATTTAAAGACAAAAGTTATTCTAATCTATATGCCATTACTTTTACAATTTCAGCAATCATTTTGGGGAATTACTTTATGATTCTTGCATTTATACCTAATAGTCTAACCACTATAGGTTTGTACATTTATGTGGTAGGACAAAAGTTTATGATTTACACACTCCTAATATGCGGTATCATTCAAGGAATTGGTGCTATAAAACAGTACGCTCTTAGTTTTATTCTACAATAGTTTTTAAGGTGTTTATCCTTTTTTAAACTATCAGTCAATTTAAAACCATTTTAACTATTATGAATCGAAAAGAAGATTTAGTAGAAAGGCTTCGAACTGGATCTTTGAAAGCTATAATATTTGATTTCGATGGAACACTACTGGATATACGAGAAATACTTGAAAGATCTATCGAAGAAATTCTTGTTGAGAAAAAGATTAATGTTGATATGGAAACAACCATTCAAGAGATTGGTGCCTTATTAGAGACAATTCAAGGATATCCTTTACCAAAAGTGCTTCTTGAATCCTATGAAATTTTCAAACATATATCTAGCTTAGATGAATTAAGTTATTTTAAACAATTAAGAATTGCGGTGGAAATTTTTTCGAAATATCTCGAATATTCAAAGGATGCCCCCTTTTTATCAGGAGTTAAACCACTTCTGAAAAAGTTAAAAAAATCCTTCGATCTCTTTATTGTATCTCATAATAAAACAGAGACAATAATGGAACATCTAGAGAAAGAAAATCTTGATAATTTATTTAAAGCTGTCTATGGTAGTGATAAAATTCCTGTTCAAAAGCCAGATCCTATGGCACTTCAACCGGTTTTAGAAACTTACAATAAAAAAAGAAGAGATGAATTCTTAATGATTGGTGATATGCCCTCAGATATAACTGCAGGGAGTGAAGCAGGTTTTTGGACCATAGGAGTAGCAACTGGAGTTAGTAAAAAAGAGATTTTAACAGAATATAATCCTGATCTATTAGTTAATTCCTTAGATGAATTATTACATTTGTTATAATTTTCATTCTTTATATTTGGATCCGTTTTGTTTTCACCTGAATTACTAATTTTTAACATTTTTGTGTAAATAAATATAAAAACCAATTCTACTATGGTATGTTTAATCCTTTTTATTTAAAAATAAGAATATAAAAGATATTACAAAAGAAACTAAATGATTAAATATGAGAATTTTAAAAAGAAACAAACCATTAATTTTAATTTTTTTGATTCTTTTTCCAACGCTGCTGATAATCAGCTCTTTCAGTTTAAACGGTAAAGCGGGACCAGCTATTCCAGAGCCTGATCCAGAAAATGGTTGGCATTGGGATGTTAATGCTGGAGATGAACTATATTATGAGACGGAATTCATTATAACAAATGCTAGCACTGGTGAAGTATCTGGAATGTGGCGGGATATTTGGATTTATAATATTACTTCAATTGAAAATGTTACAATCGATTGGTTAGGAGTGCATGAATTCTCACAAGTGAATGCAACACAATGTTATTATAATGTTACTTCAGGGGAATTGGAACCATATTGGGATTCGCAAGAATTTGCCCTTTTTGGTTATAATAGTACTGATCCAATTACACATAGAATAAGAGCAGGAAGAATGGGAATGCCTCTTTTACTCCCTAAGAATAGTTCAAGTTTAGAAGTGGATATTTTAGCACCAATCATAAATCAATCTTTTTATACTCCAATGGGAATGAGTGGTTTTAATGAGTTTGACAACTATAGCTATAATGTAGGTTTAAATAGGATTTATTTCTGGAATTCTACAGATCCATACTACTCTGATGCGACTTATTATAATGATGGGACTCTGGATTATGGAGAAGCATATTTATTAGTAAATATGGGTGATGGTCCAATGTATATACAAGCTTCTATGAAGCAAGTTTTCGATTATGATATTACCGATGAGATAACCTGGGGAGTTTCTCCCGGACAAGATATTTACTATGATTGGTATGAAGGTTCTGATTGGGCAGGTGAAGCTTATGATGTAAAAGTACATATCTTAGGCATTTCTGATGTATTACTAAATAAAACCAAGAATAGCTTTAGTAATGAAGAAGACGATCCTGTTTATATGGTTTATGAACAGGTAATTGGTGATATTTATTTATGGAACGGAACGGATTATGAACTTGTGGAAGTTGATGTACCATTAGGAACAGCAAACAATTTCTATCCTCAACACTTTGATGAAGAAGGACCAAATTTGTTCAATTTCATTTATCCTAATAATTTCGCTTTAGAGGATTTTGAATTTATGTGGAATAATGACACACTTCGCATATGGGACGCACCATTTGACGAAATTTACTTTACTGAAAACGGAATGTTTGAAAGTTATGTAGTAAATTCTACCGGAACAGATATGGTATTATCTAAAGTGGATAAGACAACAGGGATAGTTCAATCCTACCTTATGACACAAGGGATTTATACTTTATATTATGAAATCAAAGTGCAAACATTAGTAGATTGGTCAGTTAGTGGTGGGGAGGTTTTGTATTATAAACAGAATGAAGAAGAAGATTTCTATGATGTACGAGCAATAATACATGGAACTTATGTTTTTTATGCTAACTTAAGTGCAATGCTTGGTCCAATTGGAATACCACTCCCGACTGGTCAACCAGAGCTGCAGTTCTATTCATGCATTTATGCTGAAATCGACAGATGGGATCCAAATACAGAGACTTGGGTATTCGATGATGATGAAATTTTAGCAATTGCTAATATTTACTGGCCAATTTCACCCCTACAGTTTGAATTTGGTCCACCTATATTAGTACCTCAAAACACTGCTAGCGCCGACCTTTCAAATCTCTTTGATGTCTTTGCGAGTGTTTATGATGAAATAACATATACAACCGGGCATGTAGTGCTCAGAAATAATACAATGGATAGAGAATTACACTTCTATTTTGATGAAACTACAGGTAGAGTTGAAATGATGTATGGATGGAATGCAGATCCAATCAGTGTATCGGATTGGCGTTATATGTCAATATACCCTAAATTCTATCAGGCTTTAGCACCGGGATCTAATTCCTTTACATGGAGCACAGATTTTCCAAACGGAGTAACGATAGATATGGAAGTGGAAGTAGCTATAGGTACTCCTGGTACTGGATTTATATATAACCAATTTATTCAGAATCCGGTTAATGTTCCGGTACCAGTAGGTACTGTTATGAATTATTTCGACCTTTTATTTGAAAATCATTCGTTAATTGTCGGAAATATAACTATGATAATTCATATCCCTTCAAGCGTCGATCTTAAGAAAGATATATTCTACTTCTATGCTTTCAACATGAGCGGAACGGAAGAATGGGATTCTCCACCACCAGAATTTTACTTGTACCAAACGACATATGATTTCGTCCAAAATACGATAACTATTGTCATGGAACCATTTGACCGTGGAGTAATATCCTGTATGGCGTTTTTTGATACCGAAACGGTAGAAGAAATTCCTGGTTTCGACCTATTCTTAGTATCTATGTTAATTGTCATAGTTTCAGGAGTTTTGGTTAAGAAAATTCGTAGAAGAAATTAAAAACACTTATTTATCTTTTTTTTTTATATAATCTTTTTTTTATTTTGTATGATATAGTGATAGAAAACCAGAACAGCGAGCTTTACATTTTTGTATAGATTAAATATAAAAATAAAGCATTCTTCCCTTTCTTTAATCCAATTTTGATCAAAATTATAGATCAATATTAGACAATTTATCAAAATAATATTATTAGGTATTAGAATATGAGAACAACTAAAACAAAAATATTAATTCTACTACTACTATTTCCAATGATTTTAAGCTTAGGGGCTTCTATTACAAATGTGGAGGGACGTTCAACGATCCCCGCACCTGATCCTCGTAATAGTTGGCATTGGGGTGTAAATGTTGGGGACATGATAATGTTCGAATCAGAGATGATCCTTACCAATTTCTCCTCTCAAGAAGTAAAAAAGATGAATAGAAATATGGATATTTGGAACATAACTTCTATCATTAATGAGACTGGTGGTATTTACGGTTTTTATCCCTTTCAAAATTTTTCAAAGGTTATAGGTGATTTAATGTATGAAGATACAGTTGGGACTTTATCAGCTGTTTTATCTGATGCTCCTTTAGCGTTATTCGGATATAATGATACTTTTTCAAAAGAATTTTACCTCAGCGGAGGTGGTGTTGTCCCTTATATATTCCCGATCAATGATACAGTATTAGACATTGGATTTATGGCTTCTTTATTTAATGAAACATGCTTATATCCATTAACTGAAATGGGTCTTTATAACAAATTTGATAACTACACTTATGATGAAGGAAAAACAGAAATTCTCTTCCAAAATACAACTGATGGCTACTATTTTAGAGCAAGTTTTTACCCAAATAATGGCACATTAAAAGATATGGATGGATACTACTTAGTAAATATGGGAGAATTGATGGCTCTTAATGTATCAGGAAAGAGAGTTTTCGATCATGATGTTACTGATGAAGTCGTGTGGGGTGTTAGTCCTGGGGAAACTTTCTATTATTATGTAAATCAAACTGGTTATGACACTTTCTTGGCAAGATTGAAAGTACAAGGATTTAATAAATCAGTTTATTGGAGTACAAATTGGACAATATATCCTATGGATTGGCCAATGGTATTTGAAGAAGTATTAGTTGAAATGTCAATGTGGAATGGTACAGGTTGGAGCACTGGAGGAACTATGCCTTTAACAGCTGCAAATAACTTTTATCCAATGTGTATACCTCTTATGCAATCTTTAGGAGGACAATCTGGATTTATCTTGCCTACAAGCGCTACAGTTGAAGATTTTCTATTTATGTTTAATAATCATACTGCGGACATTACTCAGTGGTTTCCTTTTGATACAGTTCACTACGAAGTTTCTGGTAATATTGTAAATTTCACAATGTCGCAATCTGGAAATGGTCAAGTATCAGTGGGTGTATTCAATCTTGATACTGGCTTAGTCGAATTACAATATGCAACTTATTTGGGTGAAATACAGATGTGGTTTGAGCTTGCCGATGAATTGGTGGAATGGGACGTGGATATTGGAGATAATCTTTACTTTAAGCAAATTATAGATGGAAATATGGAGGAAAGGCGATTCATTATAGATTCTATTGAATATAAATTTCTAGATGTCACAACTATAGGCTTTCCGATTCCGACAGGACAACCAAAATATCAATTTTTTACGGAAGTTTACGCAAATTTTTCTGTTTGGATGAAAGATACTGAAACATGGTTTGATCCTGGTGGTACTTGGGAATTTTCTGCTGCGAATGAATATTGGCCAATTGCTCCATATCATATGATGGGAAATATGCCTTATTTACTTCCAGAGGGAACGGTTGCGAATGATTTGCAAAATTTGTTCAATATCTTGTCAATGTGGTATGACGATATCACTTATAATCCGGGGCATGTTATTATGAGAAATACCACCGCATCTAAAGAATTCCATTTCTATTTTGATGAAACAACGGGAAGAATGACATATCTAGGTGGAGAAAATTATGCAATGAATGAATGGTGGCCTATGGCAGTCTACCCTGAATTCATTCAAAACTTAAATACAGGTGCCAATACTTTCGTACTCTCGGATAATTTTGATATGGACCCAACTTTAACCGTCGATATTGATATTACTGGAAGTACTGAACCAGATTTCATCTATGCAGTATTACCACATAATCCGATTGGTATACCTTTACCTAATGGAACTGCTTTGCTTTATTTGGACCACAAAATAACTGATCACTCAGCAGTAGTTGGAAATGTCACTATGACTTTACAGTTCCCATCTTCGATTCAAATCAGCGAGAACTTTATTTACCTTTACGCATTTAATGTAAGTGGTACAGGAGAATGGGATTTAGCACCACCAGAATATTATCTCTACGGTGTAACATATGACCTTGCCAATAATAGAATGACTTTTCAAATCCAAATCGCTGGACCTTATATGTATATATCTGCAGTATCATATGAAGAGTTACCTCCAGACGGAGACGGAACACCTCCAATTCCGGGCTACGATTTATTGATCTTATCATTAGCAATCATAACTGTATCGGCATTACTAATCAAAAAAATGTACAAAAAAAAATAAAAATCTAAATTTTCTATTCTTTTTTTAATTTATTTTTATCTTACATTGTCCTTCTAATACTATTTTAGGATACCTATACTAAATCACCAAAGAAGGACATATTTTTGAACACTGATGTAAAAGTTTATAAATGTACAAGTGAAATTATCTTATAATAATGATCTTGAATCATACTGCTAATAAAACACTGGTAAGGGTATTGTTATCCTTAAGTTGTATTATCTTAGTAGTATTGATTTTATGAGCGAAACAGATCCACCTGATCTCTTTTTATATATTGTTCATGGATTTGTTCGCTTGAAGCATGATATCTATTTAAAGAGGTCATTGGTGGGTTCGTTGCGTCTGGATTATAATCAAAAAAGATATAGTAGATGTTTCACATGGAAGAAAAAAAAATGGAAACGAAAAATCAAGTGGTTGAATATTTACAATCAAATATTTTTGGGATTGGATTTCAAGAATTAAATGATCTCGTAATAAACAAGCAAAATTGCGTTTTTTGTGGTGCTTGTATCTCATTATGTCCTCGTATTGGAATGATTAAAAAAAAACCAGAGTTGTTAGAAAATGATCCAGAATGTTCTACTTGTTTTAGATATTGTTCAAGAACTTACTTTCCTGAAGATATTATTAAAAAAGAATTTTTCCACAGTAGTGTAAAAAAAAGTTATCCCTTAGGATATTATCAAAATATCCTAGCTGCAAAAAGCACTAGAAATGATGTATTAAAGGTAGCTCAAAATGGGGGGATTGTATCTTCATTACTTATTCATGCTTTAGAAACGGGTTTAATAGATGGAGTTATTTTAACAGATAAAGATGAAAAATGGGTTCCAAAACCAGTAATAGCGAGAACTAAAAGTGAAATACTTTCTTACGCGGGTTCAAAATACACTATTACCCCTACATTGAGTATTTATAAAGACGCAATTAATGAATTCAATCTAGAAAAGTTAGCATTTGTAGGATTACCTTGCCAAATCAATGCAGTAAGAAAATTTCAATTGTTTTCTCCTTTATCAAAAGATTATGGTAAGTTTACATTAATAATAGGACTTTATTGTTACTCGAATTATTCATATGATTTAATGACTAAATTTGTACAAGGGGAGCTTGGGCTTCCACTCCAAAATGTTGAGAAAATCGACATATCTCGTGGTAAATTCTACGTCTATATGAAAGATGGTTCATTCAAAGTATCCCCAATTCAGAAAACGAAGAAATTCAATTGGAGAAGTTGTGAATATTGTAGAGATTATAGTGCTGAATTTGCTGATATATCTGTTGGAAGTGTGGGCGCTGTTGAAAGCGATTGGAATAGCGTAATATTACGTACGGATGTAGGTATAAAACTTTTTAATGAGACAGCCGAAAATAAAGAAATTATCATCTCTGATGAAATTGAGCTTATCAAAATTGAAAAAGAAGCTCAAAGAAAAAAAACACAGCTACAGCAAATTGATAAGGAATTATTATCCCCTTTACAATTATTAAATATCTCTGAATTTGAAATAAGAACTTATCTAACTCTAATGTCATTAGGTAGTGCAGATGAATCTGTCTTATGTAAAATTATGAATGTAGAAAAAGATATAATTAGAATAACTCTTAAGAAACTAAAGCAGCGACAATGGATCTTAGAAACAAATAGCTCATATAATACAGTTAATCCTACTTTAGTTATTAATAATGAGATTAATATTCTAAGAAAAAACTTCTTTGAAAAAATTGAAGAACTGAAAAGTAAAATTCTACCTAATTTAGAAACTATATATGCGCAAAATAATTTTAAGTCCTTGCGATTTGATGATGACTGGAATCTAATCTAAAGGTACTTAATTTCGATTCTTTATTATTTGATTTTATCATACTTTTTTGAGTATTAAATTGACCATTAATTTTTTATATAAAAGGGTATTTTAATAAAGATAATTCAGCTGAAAAAATGAGTTTTTATTAAAATTTAGAGCTT
>JBHLNR010000202.1:0-6263 GCA_048941385.1 Promethearchaeota archaeon | reverse complement strand
AAATATGATATGTTTTATGCAAAGAAACTGCAAGCTAATGCAATAAGGCTCTCTCATATGTTAGAACTTCTTGAAACGCAGGGAATTAATGCATTAAAGGATTATCTCGAAAAGAATGAAGAAAAAATTAAGGATAACACTGCGAACAAATCGCTTAAAGAATTATTTACTGATACCAATTTTAAGAAAGTAAAACAATTAACATATAAAATTCAATCTCAAGGTATTGTTCACCCTAAACTTGAGAAATTAAGAGATATATTAACAAGTCAATTGCAAGAAAATTCGGAGTCGAGAATTCTAGTTTTTGCTCATTTTCGCGATTCGGTTAATAATATTGCAAGATATTTTAAAGACGATGATATTATTAAAGCCCATAAATTTGTTGGGCAAGCACATAAAGGATCTGACAAGGGATTAACACAGAAAGTACAGATTGAACTTTTAGAAAAATTCAAAGAAGGAATATATAATACCCTAATTGGTACAAGCGTTGCAGAAGAAGGTTTAGATATCGCTGAATGTGATTTAGTTGTATTTTATGATGTTGTTCCAAGTGCTATTCGCTCTATTCAGAGACGAGGACGAACAGGTCGTAAGAAGGAAGGAAATGTTCTTATTTTAATGGCAGAGGGCACAAGAGATGAAGGATATTATTGGGCTGAAAAAGCGAAAGAGAGAAATATGAGAGATAGTTTAAAGAAAATAAAAACGTCTCAAAAGGGGGCTAAAAAAGAACAAGCAAATCTTTTAAACTTTATAGAAAAGAAAAATAATGAAATACAGTCAGATCATAAAATTGCGAATGCTGAACAGATTGAGATAGCCTGTGATAATAGGGAAACTGCTTCTGCAGTCGTCAGGAACTTATCGTTAATGGGTGTGAATCTGAGATTAGAACAATTGTCAGTAGGAGATTATATAATTTCAGAAAGAGTTGGAATTGAGAGAAAAAGTTCACAAGACTTTACAGACTCAATAAAAGATGGAAGATTATTTAAAGAACTAAAGAATTTAACAGATACTTATGATAAACCTATATTATTATTAGAAGAGGATCCATTTGATAATTCAAATCTTAACGAAAATGCTATATATGGTGCAATTACTTCCATTATTTTAAATTTTGGAGTAACTATTTATAGAACGAAGGATGCAAACGAAACTGCTATGTTTTTATATCAATTAGCAAAAAAAGAACAATTAGATAGTAGTTCTTCCTTAAAGTTACGATTTGATAAAGCCCCTATTGACACTTCTCGCCTTTTAGAATTTATTATCGCAGGAATCCCTGGTGTTAATTCCCTTCGGGCAAAAAAACTATTAAGAGAATTCAAAACCTTGCAAAATATTTTTTTAGCAGATATACCAGACTTAACAAAAATTGAGAATATTGGTAAAAAAATAGCCCAAGAGATTTATAAAATTAGCAGATACAAATACAAGAATGATCATTAGATTAATATGGTTGTAATATCTCTAATTGATTAAAGCTATAAAAAAGATTTTTAACGTTTTTAATAATTATTTATAATATTATTGAATTTAATTCATGAAACAAATATCACTTGAGCGTTAAACTATATGATCAAATTTAAAGTCGTTGTCGCTGGGGCTAAGAATGTTGGAAAAACATCACTTCTTCGTCGATTTGCGACGGGGAAATTTGAAATGTCTACCTTATCTACAATTGGAGTCGATTTTGAGACTAAAAAAGTTATCGTTGATGACACAGAAATACTCCTAAATATCTGGGATTTTGCAGGAGAGAAAAAGTTTCGATTATTATTTCCTTCTTACGTTTCAGGGGCTTCTGGAGCTTTAATGCTGTATGACGTATCGAACCAAGATTCTTTAAACGATCTTTATGACTGGATAAATGTTATATCATCTGTTCCTAATTCACCGAAAACTAAAATTTTAATTGAAGCAAAAAATGATTTGAAAAGGAAAGTGAAGGAAGAAGACGCAAAAGTAATATTTGAGAAATTTAATTTTCAAGGTGAATTGATTAGTACCTCAGCAAAAACAGGAGAAAATGTGGAAGAAGCGTTTAAGATGTTAGGACGAGAGATATTAAAAAATTCTCTTCGAAAATGCCCTAATTGTGGAAAGATGTATCCAATTGAACTTAAATTCTGCCAATACTGCGGTTCAAAAACCGCCTAAATAACTTATTCAGATAAGAAGTTGCTCTCTTTCTTTCTTTATGATTAGAACTAATTGAAATTAAGAAAAATTTATTTACAAATATAGATATGAAAAAATATACTAACTATCATTAGTGGTTTTAGTTATGGATTACGAGCTAAGTCAAGATGTTGAAGAAATTAATAAGAGACTGAAAAATGAAGGGATAACTTTTGAGGGTAAAACAATTTTAGTTACTGGGGGAGCCGGTTTTCTTGGGAGTTGGGTATGTGATGTTCTGGTAAAACAAAAGGCAAATTGTATATGCTTGGATAATTTAACGTCTGGTCAACCAAAAAATGTAATTCACCTAATGGATGAAGAGAATTTTAGATTCATAAATCATGATATATCTTACCCAATATATTTTGGTATGAGTTATCATCCATTGGGTGTATGTATAGGTGATATCAAGAAAATAGATATTGTTATGCATATGGCTAGCAGAGCATCTCCCTTTGAATTCAAAGATAATCCGATTTCGATTTTAAGAAGTAATACCTTGGGCACTCTAAATTCTCTAGGAATTGCGAAATTCCATAATTCGATATTTTTTTACACTAGTACATCTGAGGTTTATGGAAATCCTCCAAAAGAAGCAGTGCCATCACCAGAAAGTTATTTTGGAAATGTTAATCCCGTTGGACCAAGAAGCTGTTATGATGAGTCCAAAAGAGCTGGAGAGGCTTTCATTAAAGCCTATGAACTTCAGCATCAAATGAGAACTAAGATAGTGAGAATTTTTAATACTTCTGGGCCAAGAATAAGACATGGACCTGAATTTGGTAGAGTAGTGCCTAATTTTATAAATCAAGCTTTAAATGATGAGGATATTACGATATTTGGAGATGGAAAACAGACAAGGTCGTTTATTTATGTTGTAGATGAAATTGAAGGAATACTCAAAATGGTATATAAAGATGAAGCTAATGGAGAAGTCATTAATTTAGGCAATGATAAGGAATATACAATCTTAGAGTTAGCGAATATTATAAAAGAACTAACAGGTTCTAATTCAAAAATCGTATATAAACCACTACCTGTTGATGATCCCATACGTCGATGTCCAGATATTACCAAAGCTAAAACTATCTTGAATTGGGAGCCCACAACCTCCTTGAAAGATGGTCTTAAAAAGACTATTGCTTGGTTTAAAAATCATGAATAATGGAAGCAGCAAAGAGAAAATAGGGAGTAATAAATCCAATTCAAAGGAATTTGATACTATCCTTAAAATTTGTTTAATTATTGGGATAATAATTATTTCAGGATTTATAATCTATTTTGTGTTAAAACCAGAACCCGGTTTTGTTACTTTTGGTATTTTAAACGAGAATCAAGAAGCAGAGAATTATCCAACTCAAGCTTCGGTTAATGAAACTATTTCATTTTATATGACCGTTGATAATTATTTAGATAAAGTATTTAATTTTAATATTAAAATAAAAAAGGGAGATAATACTACGGTGCTCAGCTCTACTGGTTCAAATGGGACATTACAATATATGATTAATAGTTCTATAAATCATAAGGAAAAGTGGGTTTCGAACAAATTAAATATTTCATTTTCCCAAATTGGTGCTAATCAAATCATTATTGCTGAACTTTGGCAAAATTTTGTAAGTAAACCAGAAGAATTCTATAATATCTTATGGTTGCGGTTAAATATTACTTCTTAATTTAGAGCACCTATAATTTGGACATTTTCAACTCTGACATAGGGGGCTTGAAGTGAGCCATAGATTTTAAATTGTTTTGAAATGGCACTAATATTTTTATATAAATCCAAGAGGTTAATGCCAATCATAGTTTCGTTCAATGGTTCTTTGATCTCTCCATTTACTATTAAATTTCCATGTAAAATTAAACCGGAAAAATCTCCAGTTGAAATATTAGGATTATCTCCAGTGTAATCAAACAATATACCTTCTTTTATATCCCCAATAAGTTCTTTTACGTCAATTTTTCCTTCACGCATGATTAAGTTTGTAGCTCCAATAGAAGGTATGGAACTATATGAACTTCTTGCTGCATTTCCTGTACTCTCAATACCTTCTTTACCAGCAGTGTAACTATTGTGCAATAGCCCTGTTTTCAGAAATCTTCCCTTCTCAAAGATTTTCTTGTTTTTACAAGGCACACCTTCACCGTCAAATATCGCAGATCCAACTGCACCATCGATTAATGCATTATCTTCAATTGTTAAATATTGGGAACCAATTGTTTCATCCCTTTTATCAACAAGAAAACTACGTTTATACTGGAAAGATTCTCCATTAACTGCTGAAGCGATTGGTCTCAATATTAACTGGATCGTTCCTTTTGGTGTTAAGATAAGGGGAACTTTCATATTTTTTATTTTTTTCCGATTCAAATTTCTTTTAGCTTCTTCAAGAGCAGTATTAACTACATCTAGCGCGCTCAATTTTTTAATAGAGCGTTCTGATTGCCATTCATAACCAAATGAGGTTTCTTCACTTACTTTATCTTTAACAATGATATGTGAAGATAGAGAACAACTTGTATCTTTCCCTGTAACTTCTAATCCATTAGAATTAAATATATTTGTTTTGGTATAATTCGAGATGAAACTTCCAGATTGAGAGATTGCTAGCTCATCTTGTTCACAAACTTCGATTAAAGTGTTAATATAACTCAAGGAATCTTCTAACTGAAGGGTTTTTAAATCTTTATCAAATAACCCATTTACTTGAGGATAGTTCTGGTAAGAACGGGGTAGATCATGAAAATCAGGGTCAGGAGTGCCAACTTTCATCATTTTTAAAGCAGTATCACATAGAGAGTGTACTGATTTTTTTTCAGTTTTATTTGAAAATGCAAATCCTAACGACCCCTGTTTACTTATGACTCGAATAGAAACTCCATTATCCTCTCCAGTTTCGCTATTTTTAACAGAATTTTCCTCAATTTCTAAGCTAATATATTTATTTCTCTCAAAATATATTTCAGCGCATTTTAAGTCCTGAGCATTTTGCTCAATAAATTTTAAACCATAATTTGCCAAGGAATAAATATCTGAACCACTTTGCATTTAATTTAAACCCCCTACAGTAATATCATCTATACGAATATAAGGTCCACCATCACAAACTCTGATACTTTGACCTCCTTTTCCGCACATCCCATCAGAGTAATCTACTTCTTTTCCAATTGCTGAAATCTTATTTAATACTTCAAGGATCATACCGCTTAGAGACACATCTCTCATTAATTCTTTTTTCTCTCCGTTAGATATCCTATAAGAAAACTTACATTTAAACTGGAAATTTCCTGTAGAAGGGTCTGTATAACCGTACTGGAAATCCTCACAAAGAATTCCATTTTTAGTATCTTTAATTATTTCTTCCTTAGTCCAGTCACCCGGTTCTAAAAAAGTGAAACCCATACGAACTTGAGGGCGGGATGAAAAAGATGAGGATCTACCATGCCCATTAGGCTCTGTCTCCATCCTTGAAGAGGTTTCTAAATTATGTAAGTAATTTTTTAATATCCCATTCTCAATAATAGTGGTTTTCTGTGAAGGAATACCCTCATCATCAACAAAATAACAACCAAATAATTCATAGGGTATACCGAACTTTTTACCTTGATTCATAGTCGGATTATCTATAATATTAACAACTTCAGATGCAACCTTTTCGTGAATCTTATTTTTTAATAGACTATCATCATTTAACACTAAATCTGCCTCACAAGCATGACCAAAAGCCTCATGTATCATTGTACCTGTTAGTTTAGGATCGACGATGATGCTGAATTTACCACCAATCGGTGATTTTGCTTTTAATAAATCAACAGCCTCTTTAGCAGTTTTCCTACTTAAGTTTTCAGCCTTTTCTGTATGTATTATTTCATATCCGCCAATTCCTCCCACTGAATTAATAGCTCTTTGAAGTATGCCATTATCTTGAGTATATACTAAACTAAACAATCGTAAAAACGATAAATCTTGGAAAATGTTATTATTAAAGGAATTAATCAACAGACTGTTAGCATGCCCATCAATATACAAAGTATGAGTATTTTTTACCTTCGAAGAATAGTCAGAAGCT
>JBHLNR010000201.1:0-6284 GCA_048941385.1 Promethearchaeota archaeon | reverse complement strand
TTGAATTAGGACAATTAAGAGTGTATTTTTGTAATTTCAACATTTTACTCTCTAGGTTAGGTCCTTCTTTTCTCTCAATCTTCTTCTTTCTAACCTCAGTAGGCTTTTTCGTTTGCTTCTTTACTACTTTTTCCGAATTAAGCCACTTATCTAAACCCATTTGATAATCCAAATAAAATTTAATAGCTTATTTCCTATTTCAAAACCTAATAAATAAAAGAAGAGAAAAAAATAAAAATTTGTTTATCGACATATGTAATTTTAGAATACCTGAACTTCGCCTGCAATTAACCTTTTTCTTAACTCAATTAAATATTCTTTACTAAGTCTTTCAGATGATACTTCCTCAGCAACTTTCTTTACAGATTCAAAGTTTACATTATCAGCAGGAATGAGTTCAATTGAGTTTACCCATGGATCAGTAATAGGTCTTCCAATCTGGGATAGGAGCTTTACATGAGCTTCAATTATATCCCCTTGACCTCGATTAATGATTTCTCTAGCAATTTCAGTACTTAGGACATTATAGATTTTTCCTACATGGTTTATCGGATTTTTACCACAAACAGCTTCTAAGCTCATAGTTCTACAGGGAGTTATAAGTCCGTTAGATCTATTCCCTCGTCCGACCTCCCCATCATCTCCTGCTTCGGCTGATGTGCCTGTAATAGTTAAATACATTAAACCTTTCTCGATATTATCAGCAACGTTTATTTGACACGAAACATCACGCTCAGGAATAACATCTGATGCAAGATCCAAAACAGCGTCTCTAATTTGATTTGTATAGCTAACATATTCACTCGCATCTTTTATATACTTACTTACCATAGCTGCAGCAATTGTAATTCCCACTTCATTTCCGATTCTTTCAACCATAACCTTGATATCCTCGCCTGAAGCTTTACATTTTTTTTTAAATTTATTTGAATTTATCAATTTCTCTGCCTCTAATGCGATTTTTTCTACATCAGAGTAGGGGGCATATCCAACACCAAAACTTGTATCATTAGCTAGAGGTACATCTTCAGTATGATGTGATTCGTCAAATACTCCAGTCAAATCAATAGAACCTGGTCTTACAGCATAATCAAACTGAATATCACGGTTCAAATCAAGATTCCTAAAAATATTTGATAAAACTTCACGTTGCGTATCGATACAGATAGTTGGAATAGGAACATATTCAAGCTTATTACTCCCATCACCACATTCAGTAAGTATCTGATTTATCGCTCGTCCTACAATAAGAAAATATTGGGGTTGAATTATTTGACCTCCACCAAATTCAGGTTTAGCAGTTCCTCCAACAAGAGCCGCTTTATCGACATTATGATGATAAACTCGACCGAAATTTTCAAGATAATAAACACATAGAGCTCGAGAGCATGCATCTGCTACAGCATCACAAACTGTGTCAGGATGTCCAACACCTTTTCTTTCAACGAGTTCAGGGAAATCACTTTTTTCAATGGGTAAAAAGTTTGCACGAGTAATTTTTAACATTTCATTTAACCAACATCGTAATGATATAAATAGTTCTTTTAAATATATTTTTAAATTATTTATCAGTTAAATTCCTTATTAAATGAAAATAGTAATTCTTTCATTTATTGAGGGTAATTAATTTGAGGATATGAAAAATATTTATAAATATTTTTTACTTATATTATGCATCTAAAGCATAATTAATTCTATCCAAATATGATAAATTTACCTTCTTTAAGTGAAATAAAGCGATTA
Organism: Promethearchaeota archaeon; assembly: GCA_048941385.1. Taxonomy (GTDB): domain Archaea; phylum Asgardarchaeota; class Lokiarchaeia; order Sigyniarchaeales; family SOKP01; genus Loki-b32. The sequence goes on along the minus strand of JBHLNR010000201.1, from coordinate 4,541 downwards.
AGAAAGAAATTAAATATTAGTCAAAAAGAACTCGCTGATAAATTGAAACTAACGCAGTCTACGATCTCAAGAATTGAAAGCGGTTCGATTGATCCCCCCTATACTAAATTTAAAATGATATATGAATACCTAGAGAATGAAAAAAGTAAGCGTAAAAAATCAAAGATGTATGCGAAAGATATAATGACTCAGGATATTAAATTTATTAAACCATCTTCCACTATAAGAGAAGCTGTTGAAATTATGAATGATCATGGTATTTCTCAATTACCGATTATAGAAAATAAAAACAATTATGGAAGTATTACATCGAAAAAAATTCAAAAATATATAACTGACAATCCAGAGATTCTTGGTGCTGACGTTACTCTTATAAAGGAACTTCCATTCCCGGAAGTTAACGAGACTTGGAACGTGAAAGATATCTCAAATCTGCTTATAAGGTATTCTGCGGTTCTAGTAAAAGATGATCGACATAATTTTGTTGGAATCATAACTGATGCTGACTTTCTCAAACTTACTCAGGATTATTGAAAAATAAGCTTGTTTTCATAAAATATTGTTGAAAATAGAAATAAAATAAATAAGTTTTAATTCATTATCTTTATAAGAGAAAATTTAAATTATTACTTACTATTTAAGTAACTGGATTGAATGACAGGCACGGTTATCGAACAAATAAACAATCTGCTGAAAAAGGCTAATTATGAAACTTTTTCGTTAGGAAGTTTCTCGACCACAAAAAGTAAGTTTTGTTTTGATCTATTAGTTAAAAAAGATGACTTAGTTTTTAGTGTAAAGGTTTTTCCTAACATTGACAACTTGAATCCAGATATAGTTCGTGATATAAAATCTTTATCCTTGATCTTAAAATCTAAACCATTGCTAATAGGAATTAGAAATAGATATCAGAAATTAGAAGATAATACAATTTACATAAGAAATGGTTTACCGTTTATAACCTTAAAAACTCTTGAAAAAATTCTTTTAAATAATATTTACCCTTATATCTTAGCCAGGAGAGGTGGGGGGGTGGTATTCTTAGATGGAAGTTTGATGAAAGTGCTAAGAGAACAGCGTTCAATTACGAGAAAAGAATTATCTGAAAAGCTGAGTATAACTAAAAGAACAGTAAGTTCATACGAAAATGAGAGCATGCGCCCCTCAGAAGAAATGGCCCAAAAGATTTTAGGTATTTTAGAGGATAGTGAATTATTCAAAAAAATTAATATTTTTAAATGGAATATTAAATGCGATATGGAAGATAAGGAAATCCTTGAAGGAATCGAATTGAGTGAATTTGAATCTCATATTGAAGATATTATAAAAGATATTGGGCTATCTTCCTATTGGTACAAGAAAGGCTCTATTCCTTTCAAAGTCTCTTTATTTTCTTCAATTGATAATGCTGAAAGTGGTGGTTTTTACCCTCTTTTTTCTGCTATCTCTGAAGAGAAAAGTAAAACAATCGAGAAAAATATTAATTGTTTGAAGGTGTTTAATGAATTGTTTCATAAAACTGCACTCTATATCATCGACAATAATATAAAAATTCCAAGTGAATTAACTACCAAAGATATTCATATAGTAAAAATTAAAAATTTAGAACAGGTCGATGATGAGGAAGAATTTATTGAACTCATCCAAGACTCATAAGGAGAATTATATATTGATTTGTGGTATTGACGAGGCTGGTAGAATATAACTCATCTCGGATTATATACCAATAGGTCCCGTTATTGGCCCTCTTGTTTTATGTGGTGTTTGTTTTAAAAAAGAGAATCTACCATATTTAGTGGAGATTGGTGTAAAAGATTCAAAAAAATTAAATCCCAAAAGAAGGAGTAACCTTTCAAAACTAATTCGCGATAAATCTTTTTCCTTTAAAATTCTAATAGTGAGCCCTAATGAAATTGACCAAAGAGAAAATGAAAGAATCACTATGAACCAATTAGAAGAATTAAAAATGGCAGAAATTATTAAAGAATTAAAACCTACTATTATTTTCATCGATGCGGTGGATGTCAATGAAGAGAGGTTTAGAAATTCCATACTGAATCTTTTAGACTTTACTCCAGAAAAAATCATTTCAAAACATAGGGCTGATGATTTATATCCCATCGTATCTGCAGCCTCAATTATCGCAAAAGATAAAAGAGACTCATTGATTGAGGAATTAAAGGAAACATATGGTGATTTTGGATCTGGATATCCCTCTGATAGAAAAACTATCGATTTCTTGAGGAACTGGATAAAAACAAATAAAAGTATACCTCCTTTTGCAAGGAAATCATGGGATACAATAAAAAAAATAGTAGAAGAAGAATTAAATAACAGAAAAATAACTGATTTTTTTTAGAATTACCTTCTTTTCACTATTAAAATGATATGATTTGCAGCATATTTGTGTATATTTACGCTTTCAACAATTTCGTAATTCCCTTCTTCAAGCACTTTTTTTTCTTGAGCATACACAACCTCAGATTTTTGAATACTATCAATAGACTGAGATTTTATCGCTAATATTAACAATCCCTCTTTTTTTAAATAATAATTACAGTTATTCAATGCAATTTCTGCTTGGTTGGGTTGAGAAATGTCTTGATAGATAAGATCAATATTTGAAAATATGGATCTGGCATAATTCTGTGGATATCGAGCGTCTTCTAGGATAGGAATAATATTTTTTCTTCTTGATATATTTTGGATTAACTGTCTAATACTTCTTTCAGCAAATTCAACACCATATATAACTCCTGAACTAACAATATCAGAAAGATGAGAAATTGTAGTACCAGAAGAAGCTCCTAAGTATAGACAATTCAAATCTTCAGAAAAAAAATCATAGGAGGGGTTTTCCAACAATAGAGCAGCTAACTTACTTCTGTAAGGATCCCATTCTCTATATTCAATACCTTTTGATATTATTAGTTTCTCTCCATAAATTCTATTTCCTTTGTCAAGATTTTTAGTATAAAGCTTAAATTTACCTTTTGAACCAGATATAAAGACATTAAAAAATTTTGGATGATTTCTTATTTCGATCTTTGACATTGTTTAATTTTTTCCTTCCTTATCTTTTCTTTGGTTTCTTTTTCTTAACTTTTACCGATTCTGTCTTTTTAGGGGGATTTGGATATTTTTCTTCGATTTCTTTAATTTTGATTTCAATATCCAATGCCATCTCATCTCCTATAAAATCCCCACTGAAAAAATCTACTTTTGCTGCAATACCAATTTTTCCGGCGACCACTCGCGCAATTTTACCTCTCTGCCATGGTTTTGCTGACCTAATTTGATTCCATTGAAAAATCAACCCATGTTTTGGGCGTTTTTCTCCAGTTTTGAGAAAACGATAAAGAGCTTTTTCAGCACCTAACAATTGAATTCTAGATGCTGGCATAAACGCTAGTTTTTTCAGACTTCCCGTTTTTGCAATTAGTTTAGCGCCTATTAATGATCCAATTATTGCATTTATATTCGGCGCAGATTTCTCCATCAGATCTGTTAAATAGCCCTCCAAATCCTTACAATATGAATCTAAAGAGAGTATTTGACTCGCATAATCTTGCACCATTTTTAGATTAAAATTAGCACCCATCGAGTTTGATGCATATTCCTGTAAAAGTTTAATTTTATTTTCTGTTAAGTCAAAACCAGTTTTGAGATTTTCGTAAATAAATTTCTCCCTTGCGCCCAAGATGGAAATAATTTTTGCTAAAAGAATATTATCATCTATAACTTTATCAGTAAGTTCTGGGAAATGTAACCCATACCATTCTCTGAGATGACTAGACAATAAGCTTATTGTTTTCTTAATCACATCTAATGTATTGATGGTTTGAGTTATCAAGTTATCAGAATGCCCACTTGCCAGGCTTACCTTCTTCTTGGTCAACTCTTCGTTAATCTCTTTATATTGTGCAAGGATTTCATCTTTTGTCTTACTTATACCAACTTTTTTTAATTGATTTGATAAATTCAAGCGGAAATTTTTAAGTTCTAGTGAGACGCCCTCAAAGATAGTTGTAAATCCTAAAGAATCTGAGGTTAGAACTTGTAGTTCCTTATTATCAAATATAAATTCATCAAAACCAGAATTTTTCAATTCCAAGAGAAACTCTTCATATGCACTCTGAATAATACCATCGTGAATCGCTTCGAAAAATTGGATAATTTTTTCTTTTTTATCCTCAAAATCAATAAAATTTAATATATTTCCAGTTTCATCAAATGCAAATATTCCAACTAAAGTATCTGCGATATATGACCTCATTTTTCCAAGTGGATTCAGAGTTATTTTTTCTTCATTAATAATTATTATAAAATTATAATCATTATTTTCTTAAAAAAATGCTTGAAATTAATCTCTCTGGTTTAAAATTAAAATCTCCTGTTATTTTAGCCTCTGGAATTTTAGGTGTATCCTATTCTTCAATGAAGAGAATAATTGATGCTGGAGCAGGTGCAGTAACCACCAAATCTATAGGCCCAACCTCAAGAAAAGGATATAAAAATCCATCAATAATAGAAATTTATCC
>JBHLNR010000200.1:0-6287 GCA_048941385.1 Promethearchaeota archaeon | reverse complement strand
GTTTAAAGAAATTGGCGATGGAACACTCTCAAGCAGCGATATCAGGAAAAAAGCTCTTACGCGCAAAATCAAAGTTAAAGGACTAAAGTATTTGGTATCATTTGGTAAAATGAGTGCTCTACGACGAGGAGAATAAGAATTAGGACAAAATCTTAAACACTAACAACAAATACTTTTAACTAATCATTTTCAATTTTTTCTTTCCATTTTTCCTTTATTCAAAATTTAAAACCAATATCATGGCTATATAATAAATGAATTCTTGAATGTTCTACATACAAGGATCACTCATAAATATTTCTGCTCCTCTAAATAATATTATATTTTCATCATTCATTTTCTTGATAAATTATTTTATTTGAATTTATAGTTAAAGTCATTTGACATTGGTTTTTTAAAAATTTATGTTCTAAGCAATACATCAGAATAAAATCTTTATATAGAAATAGGTTTTAAAACTATATAAAAGATAAAAATTTAATTAATCAATTATGGATATAGTATTATGTCATATTATGGAAATAAATTATGTAATCCATGTTATTTATTATGTACAGGCCCAATTCTAATATTTATTGGAATCTCATTAGGACCAGGAGGTAGCATCCCTCTTATAGGAGGGATTCTTATGGTAATTGGGGGATTCGGTATTGTAGGGTTTAAAGTAAATCAGAAAAAAAAAATATCAGCAGCAAAACTAACAACAGCTACTCAAAAACCAAAAGTCACATCAACAGACCAAAAGCCACAAATTATACCTACAATTGAGAAACCAAAAGTCACATCAACAGATCTAAAACCTCAAATTAGATCTACAGAAGAAAAACTAAATTCCACAGAATTAAAAACAAAAATCACAGGAGAAGAGCAAAAACCAGAAAATGTCATACCAGAATGCCCAGGATGCGGAAATACTGTAATAGTGTCGAACGATTACTTCTGTCGAGAATGTGGTTATAAATTGAAGTAAAAAATTTCATGCTTACATAATTTTCAATTGATAAAAATCGTTGGAAATGTAAATCCAATTATATTATGTTTTTAAATTTAGAAATAATAATTTTATTTATGTTAGACATTATATGGCATTTCTGTTTTCTAATTTTTGCTCAAGGAAAATGGTCAGAGAAGCATAAAAATAGGCTAGTAGCAGAAATTACTAAGGATTTTTTAAAGTATGCATATTGGGATCCGATGTATAATATACCTGTAAAAATATTTGATCCACTTGTTAAGGATGATAATTATGATGCTTGTGATGTATTTCTCGAATTAATTCCTCTTTTTAAGACTAAATAGGAGTTAATGATGGTTTAATTCGGTTTTACCATAAATTAATTCGATCGGAAGATATCGAACTATTTTTTTTTAAAATTCTTACCGACCTATAGGTGAAAAAAACATATTTTCTAATGTTTGATCGGAATTCATATGTTCAAGGAGTTAATGTTCAGAAAATTATCTCTAGTATAGAAGAACACCCAATAAATATAGATAAATTCTTCAAAATAGTGAAAAGTGAAGAAATTGATTTTAGTGCAATCTATGAAATTAGGAAGAATTAATTATATCTCTCTTAAATTACCAAAAGTAGAAAGTGAAAATAGACCATGGACCGAGAAGAGACAAGAACAGTCCTATTGAATTTATTATAATTCCCAAAATCCCAAAAATGCTTCCAGCTTTCTCAACATCATTATATGGTTCGAAAATGACTGCTTTTGAACTATTCACCTTAGATAAAACACCCAAGACTAATCCGCCTATACGTAAGAAAAAAATCAAACTCCCTACTAAAATCCGTACTGTTGGAAAGCCATAGACTCTTATAACGTTATAACCAACAATTAAAGTCAAAATTCCTATTGTGATAGAGATTAAGGCAAATGTAAGGCATGATTTAGAGTAAGTCCCTGGAGCACCCATTTTTAGTTGTTGTCGCGGTTGTACTGGGGCATAATATATTTTAGGGGGTGGTATAGCTTGAATTCTTTCGGTTTTATAGTTAGACGCCGTAGAAGTGGTTAGAACTTCAGTCCCACAATTATGACAAAACCTTTGATTTGTTTTTAACAAGTTTTCACCACAATGAGGACAAAACATAATTTTTCTTCTCTGAAAATCCTAATTTATAATAAAATGGATTTGTTAATAATATTAAACAGTTTACTTTTTAAATTTTCTCTACAATTATGATGAGTAGTTTTATATTTTGAATCATTACGATTTGAAATCTAATACAGTAGTTGCACTTCGAAATCTTCTTTTTTCTGTATATATAATTTCCAATAATTCTCCGCAATAGCAGAAGGGTTGTATTTCTTATCTTCTGGATTGATAAGTCCACAAATGATAACCGAAGCGACATGTATATTCTTTGGGGTTAACTCTGCTGCCAATGTTTTTACTAAATTTATAAGTGCACCTTTTCCAATCGCAAGAGAAGCATAATCTTTATGAGGTTCAATACCTAGGTGTCCCCCAGTAACAAGAATCGTTCCTTCTTTTTTTACTAGCATCGATGGAAGAACCTCTTGAACCGCAACTAAAACTCCCGCGACATTCACTTTAAAATCAGTGACTAAAGATTCAAAACGTTCTTCAATGATATTTCTCATTTTTAAACGAGCAGCATTGTAGATTAATACATCAGTATTCCCCATTTTTTCTTTTAAATCGTGAAATGCATCTCTTAAAGAATCTTCTTTACTTGCATCTCCCACAAAATAGTAGGAGTCAATACCCTCATTTTTTAATTCTCCTTGGAGTTTTTCTAATTTCTCTTCATTACGTGAAATCATAGCTATTATAAAACCTTCTTTACCAAATCTTCTTGCGATTCCCATCCCATTACTAGGCCCCATCCCTACAATGGTTATGATTTTTTTCTTTTCCACGAATTCTCATCTATTTAAATTAAATATTATAAAAAGGTGAAGCATATTTTTTAATTATAACGAAGGACGATACTAAAAGATTAGTGATTTAGAAAAGGTTAAATTTCAAAACTATCATTATTTTTTTGATTTATTTTTACATTTCTTTAAAAGTGGTTAAGGGATGAGTAAGCCAATTGATGAATTAAATAAATCTGAAATAAGATGTTTCAACCTTATAAATAGTATATTAGATATATTACTAGAACTAGATTTAGATTTAACTATTACTTATATTAACACTCAATGTTTTAACTTACTTGGTTATAAACCAGAAGAAATAATAGGAAAAAACCTTAATGATTTTATTTATCCTGATGATAAATCAAGAATAATAGACATAATAAGAAATAAAGCAATTTCTAATAAAGGTAATATACATACTGAACTAAGAATAGAACATAAAAAAGGATATTACATCCCATTTTCTGCGAATGGTTCTTTACGAGAATATACTAATCCAGCCAAAATAGTGATATTGTTGAGAGATATAACTCAAATGAAAGAAACTCAACAAAAGTTAATGGAATCTGATAAAAGGTATAGAGAAATCATTGAGAATATTGAGGATGGATTCTTTGAAGTAGATCTCAATGGAAATTTTACTTATGTAAACGATTATACATGTAGATATTTAGGAATTTCAAAAGAAGATCAAATAGGAAAGAATTTTAGTAGTTTTGTAGAAAAAGAAACAGTAAAAGATGTATTTAAAATCTTTAATAATGTATATATTAATAATCTCCCTAAAGGTACTTTTGAAAGTCAAGCTATAAGAAGTGACGGAGAGAGACGTACTTTTGAAGGATCTTTTTATTTAAGATATGACACTAGAGGAAAAAAAATTGGTTTTTATGGATTTACTCGAGATATAACCGAAAAAAAAGAAGCAGAAAAGAGATTAAAACGATCTGAGAAACAATTTCGAGAAGCATATAATAGAGCTGAATTATATAAAGACTTGTTCTATCATGATATTAATAATATACTTGCTAATATAGGATTCTCAATTGAACTTAGTGAGAACTATCTAAATGACCCAGATAAAGAAAGTGAAATCAAAGAACTATATGAAATTATTAAAAAACAATTTGTAAGAGGGAAAAAATTGATTACCAACGTCCAAAAATTATCATCTTTAGATCGTACTGAGAAATCATTTAAAACTATTGAAGTGATGAAAATATTAAAAGATACAATAGATTTAATTAAAGGTAACAAGAGAAAAAGTACTATTGATATTTCTATAGAATCGTTTCAAGATGAGGTTTTCATCCAAGCTAATGATCTATTGATTGATGTTTTTGAAAATTTATTAATTAATGCTTTAAATTACAATAATAACCCTAGCGTAGAGATCCTCATAAAAATTTCTAAAGAAGTACAGAAAGACATTAGTTTCATTAAATTTGAATTCATAGATAATGGTATTGGGATATCTGATAAAAAGAAAAAAGTCATTTTTGAAGAAAGATTCAATAAAGATAAAGGATCAAAAGGTTTAGGATTTGGCTTAACTCTTGTAAAAAAAATTATTGAAAGTTATGGTGGCAAAATTTGGATTGAAGATAAAGTTAAGGAAGACTATACTAAAGGTGCAAATTTCATTTTTTCAATCCCTGTTACCAATTAGATTATTATCAGGACTAGAATTTCCTGAAGGTCCTCGGTGGTGAAATAATAGGTTATTTTATTCAGATGTGGCAGGTGGAAAAGTCATAACGGTAGATGAAGAAAGTAATTCGAATCTTGTTATATAAATCTAGGATTATACATCTGGATTAGGGTTTCTAAATTTCCTTAAAATGATTAATTCTCATCGAATTTACATTAAATTTATAACATGATTATTATTCTTTAAAAATAAAAATCATATAAAGCAGATTTATATGGTAGAATTTATAGCAACAATCTTTTTGATTATTTTATTCAGCATAATGAGTGTATTTCAGGCTTTACTCGCAATTGGGTTACCGTTTGGTCATTTAGCTTATGGAGGGAAGCATAAAAAACTCCCTACCAATTTAAGAATTATGAGTGTGGTTGCTATTGGTATTTTCATTTTCGGTATCATTGCGGTATTAGAACGAGTAGAACTGATAAACATTTTTAATAATCCCGTTGTTTCATTAGTTACAGTTTGGATATTAGCTGGTTATTCTACTCTTAATGTTTTAATGAATATAATGTCAAGAAGTAAATGGGAAAAACGAATAATGACTCCCTTAGCAATAACAATTGCAACTTGTTGCTATTTGGTAGCAATTTTTACCTAAAAAAAACAAAAGTGAGAATTAAATATGGTTAAATATAATCATTGTGAAAAGTGTAAAAGTATATATAGTACTACACCTTGGATCGGTGAGGTGCATACATATGAAGGAATTTGTCCTTCATGTGAGGCAGAAGAACAGCAAAAAGGTGAAATAAGCGAAGTTGATGTTGAAGATCAAATTGTGAACGAATTAGATGTGGAACACATAGAGGAAATGCAGGATCTCCAAGAAATCACACATTCATCTCCCTTAGAAATTGATAAAGATCTACTTTCAAATTTAGAACAGAAGGCTAGTAGTATTTTATCAGGTGAAGGTTCAGTAGATGTCCTGATTAAGGAAATTAAAGATGATGTTGTGGGAAAAGCCAGGGAAAGGATTGAGGAAACGTTCCAGAGTTTTGATGCGGGTAAAATAGATGCTCAAAAAGTTGTTGATTCTGCTGAAAGGATTTTGGATTATTTAAGCGAATATCAAGATTATATGGATAGAGTAGTTAAAAAAATTCAGGATAAACCCAAGATGAAAGTAAAAATAGCATTAGAGAAAGTCTATAAAGAATCAATGTCAAATATAGCTAAAGATGTCGCTAAGGATTCATTCCTTAATAAGAAGACAATGATAAAAACTGTTTATGGGAAGGCTGTAAAATGGTATAATATTTACTCTAATATTGAGGATGTGTCAAATCTTACAAAAAAAATGGCTTTGCATCCTTTTAATGAAATCCAAAAGAAACTTAGCACCCTTCCCTTCTACACCTCAAATTAGAATTTTACTTATTTTTTAAGAGGGTATATATATTGTAATAAGCTAAATATATCTAGAAAATTGAGCATTAAAAATTTAAATGAAAATATGCGGTGATAAAAATATTAAGTGATAAACCTAGGAAATATCAGAATATTTATATAGCGATTGGTTTCTTGATTAGTGGTGTTAGTGCTATTATCGCAACAGTTGTTATAGCATTTGAATTTATACATTGGTCATTGTTGATTTCACTATTAACTGGAATAGCTTTTACAGCTCTTGGTTCTTATATCTTTTACAAAAACAGAGACGTCTTCAGATT
>JBHLNR010000199.1:0-6296 GCA_048941385.1 Promethearchaeota archaeon | reverse complement strand
AGGGCATCGCTATAATTTTTTAAATAATAATTTAATGAGTATTTTAAAACCAAATAATTTTAACTTCTTAAAACAAGCTCAAAAGTTTTTTCTTAGATTCGAGAAAAAAAATAATATTACTCATAATGAAGATTTTTATGATTGGTTTCCCGAAATCGGTAAAGAAGGTTTCCTGACACGAGTAAATAGTTTTAATGAAATTGGGTTAAATTATCAACCATACGGAATGACAATAGAATTTATGAGATGTTTAGCTACTGATTTTTTTGATCCTCAATTAGCAATGGCAATAGGAGCTAATGTTTTGTGTGTTAATCCTTTAATGTTCCATAATGAAGATATAGATGAACGCTTGAAAGCACTTAGAGAATTAGTCACAGGAGAAAAAATTGGTTGTATATGTATAACAGAACCAGAAAGAGGTTCTGACGCTGTACATATGCTCACAACTTGCAAAGAAAATGAGGATGGTAGTTATATTTTGAATGGGGAGAAAATATACCAAACTAACGGTGCTAAAGCAGATTTGGCGATAGTATATGCTGTAGCAGAGAAAAATAATGGTAATACAATGGGACAATTTTTGGTTGATACATCATGGGAAGGATGGAATTGTGAGAGAATTGGCATACCTTGGACACCTAGAATCTTCATTGGCAAGGAAACTTTTACAAACTTACGTGTTCCCCCTGAATATGTTTTGGGTAAACCTGGACGAGGGAGAGAGCACTTATTTGAAGGGTTAAATTTAGAACGGCTAGGTATCGTTATGCTTAACATATCAGAGGCATGGAATGCAATTACACATGCAACTATATATGCAAATATGAGAAAGCAATTTGATCAAGAAATTTTAAAATATCAAGGTGTTGGATTTCCCTTAGCAGATATGTGGGCAAAAACTATGAGTCTTACGTTGGCAGCATTGCATATCTATCAAATCATTGATGAGAAAATGGAACAATTTGGGACTCTACCTCAAAATTTTAATTTGGCTCTTGTAGCAACCGCTTCTCAATTAAAATCTCAAAGTGCTAAATTAGCTGAAAGAGTTTGTTTTGGGTGTGCTGATTTAATGGGCGGTGCTGGATTGTGTGACAATACTCTAATGAGTGACTTACTAGGTATATCAAGAATTCATCAGGTTGGAGGAGGAACATCTCAAATTCAAAAATATATTATGTCTTTAGCTTTAAGACAACTATTTAAACTCTTATAATAATCTAACGAATGCTTCAAGGGTGGTTTATATGAAAATAGAAGATTTAAGCGAAGTAATTTATGAAAAAGAGGAAAATGGGATATGTACACTTACATTTAATATCCCTAAAAGAAGAAATGCTCTTTCATTTGTTACTTTTCTAGAGATCCAGACGGTACTTGAGGATATGGAGAAGGATAAAAATGCAAGAGTGTTAATAATGACAGGCTGTAAAGAAGCAAATGCATTTTCTTCTGGGGGTTATTTTAATATGAAATATGTAACTTCGGTTCCTCCAGAAATAATGGAACAGGTAGATTTAATGGATATTGCACAGAAACGAATAAGCATGAAATTATGGGATTTTAACAAACCAGTTATTGCTGCTATCAACGGTTTAGCTGTGGGTGCAGGATTTACAATGTGTTTACTTGGAGCAGATTTAATCTATATGGCAGAGGATGCATGGATTGGCTTTTATTTTGTGAAAAGAGCCGTTATTCCGGAATTCAGCGCTTCATATCTCTTACCATTTCTAGTTGGATTTCATAAAGCTAAAGAAATAATTTATTTTGGGGAAAAAATTACAGCGCATGAAGCTGAAAAACTTGGATTAGTAAATAAGGTTCTACCTTCAGATGAACTTTTACCTTATGCAAGAGAGCAAGCTTTAAGATTAATACCTCCCAATAGCCCTAGTTTAGCAATAAATAAAATGAAGCAAGTAATGCATGCTTATTTTCGAGATATAGCTTCAAAAACACTAGATTTAGAAAATGAGGCATTGCGTGAGTTGTTTAAAACTAGTGATTTCAGAGCTTCAACAAAATCACTAATAACTAAGAAGGATCCCGTATTTAAGGGAAAATAATCTTGTTTCTTTAGATTTTTATGATTTTTTTCGCAACGAAACTCTTATTAGATGTGGTGGATATTTAATATTTTTATTTTGAAAGATTTATAAAATAAGTTAATTATATAGGGAACACCAAGAATATGAATACAAACTGTAAATTTGTGTTTGTTACTGGAGGAGTTATGTCTGGAATTGGAAAAGGCGTAGCTACCGCTAGCATTGGAAAAGTGCTTCAATTTCGAGGTTTTAAAATATCCGTGGTTAAAATTGATCCATATCTCAATGTAGATCCTGGTACATTAAACCCTATAGAGCATGGAGAGTGCTTTATTACTGAAGATGTATGGCAGTTCGAACCTGTTTATGAATCTGATGAAAGATCCTACCGAATTTCGGAAATTGATCAAGATTTTGGTACTTATTCTCGGATACTTGGTATTGAAATGCACCCTTCCCATAATATTACATCAGGGCAGATATATCTTACCACAATTCTTAGTGAAAGAAAAGGAAGGTTTTTAGGAAAAACAGTACAAATAATTCCTCATGTTACTGATATTATCAAAGAAAGATTATTGGAAATTGCTGAAAAAGAAGACTTAGATGTACTATTAATTGAGTGTGGTGGTACTGTTGGTGATTTAGAATCAAGTATCTTCTTAGAAACCTTTAGACAAATAAAATTAGAATCTCCCAAAAGAACAGCTTTCGTACATGTAACGCTTGTCCCTTATTCCAGAGCGGTTGGCCAACAAAAATCTAAACCAACCCAACATTCTGTTAAGATGCTTCAAAGTATTGGGCTACAACCGGATATAATAATTGGTAGGAGTGAAAAACCATTGGATATGGATATCAAACGCAAAATTTCACTATATTCAAATGTACCTGAAAATGCAGTAATTTCAAATCCTGATTTGGAAGTAGTATATGAGTTACCTTTACTGTTTGAAGAACAAGGATTAGGAGATTTAATTTGTGAGTTAATAGACCTTAAAGCAAAATTAGTCTCCTATAGCGAAGTTACTAATTATTCAGAATGGGTAAAAATGGTTGAGCTATTTAAAGAAACTAAGGATACTGTAAAAATTGCTATGCCCGGTAAATACTTTAATATTTCTGATTCATATATTTCAATTAATGTTGCTTTAGAGGACGCTGCCGCCCATCATGGTTATAAATCAGAGCTAAAAATGATAAATATTGATGAGGATATTAATATTCGAGAAGAACTGAGTGACTGTGATGGAATTCTGCTTACTCCTGGATTTGGTGAGAGGGCTGTAGAAGGAATGATTGAATCTGCAGAATTTGCAATGGAAGAGAAAATTCCATTTTTAGGTATTTGTTTTGGGGCTCAATTGTTTTTTGTAGCATTTTGCAGGAAATATTTGAACCTGAATAAAGCTCATTCTACTGAAATCGTCCCAAATACACCTTATCCTGTAGTTGATCTTTTAGAAAGTCAGAAAAGTGTTACTGATAAAGGAGGTACCATGAGATTAGGTGCACAAAAAATACTAGTGGAAGAAGGAACAAAATTATTTGAAGCATACAAAAAAAAATTAATATTAGAAAGATTTAGACACAGATTTCATATTCAAGAACGATTTATTACAGATGAGGCTAAAGATAAAGGTATAGTTATTTCCAGTCGAGATGAAACAGGAGAAATTATAAACAGCATCGAGCTCAACAGAGAGGATCATTGGATGGTTGGGGTTCAGTTTCATCCTGAATTTAAATCAAGACCATATAAACCATCCCCAATGTATTTTGATTTTATTAAAGAGTGTATTAAGTATAAAAAATCAAAACAAAAAGAAAGATACTAAAATATTGTAACTTCTGCCATTTCTCTTAGCTCTTTGATATGATTAGTGAATTCATCATTAGAACAAAGATTCTCTAGCTCTCTTTTAGACATTTCGGCAGCATCATTCTTTTCTCGAAATTCAAATGGTGAAAGAATACCGGAAGAACTCTTCTCCTTTAATTTTTCTACAACCTTATCTATTTCTCCATTGAATTCATTCAAACTTCCCAATTTTTCAGATAAAGCTGCTGGAAGACTTGAATGTATTTTTTTCAAAGAACTTGAATAAGTTAAAAGCGTTTTTGAAAATTCCAACCTTGATTCTAAGGTTGGCAACAATGTTTTTGATTCATCTACCAATTTAAACATAATTTCGTAGAACTTAATCTCATTTTTATCCCTATTTAGAAATTTTGTTAGGTTCATAATCTTTTGTGACGCATCGAAATCGGTGAATTCTTCATATTCATTGATTTTGTTTTCAGTATCTCGAATGTCATGTTGAAGCTGCTCCAATTTTTGGCTACTTAGATATTTATCTAGTTTCATTATTTTCTTTTGATACTCTTGCTCCTCTAAAATTGTTCTTGTAGTTTCCAATACTTCTGGTAAAGGATTATACAGATATTTTAAGAGTAGAATGTATATCGCATGCTCTGTATTAGCAATTTTATTTTCAAAGAATTCAAGAGTATCAACATTTTCATTCATATCAACTAATATTTTGAAGAATTTTCTAATTTCTAACATATTTTGTTGAGCATCAAAAGCAACTTGATACATCTCTTCAAAGTATTTTTTATAAAATCTATTTGCTAACTCGAGTTTCTGAAGAAAATTATTTACCAATGGTATTAATTCTCCAGTGAAACCTGACTTTTTATACTCTGTGCCAATATCCTTTAAGCGTTCTTCTTCCCGATATGAGATTAATTTAATTATTACTTCTGGAAAATCTTTTGTGCTAATATCGTATGTTTTTATAAAATATCCTTTTTTGCTTAAAACAGGTATGATTGTGCTTATTGTCATTGTACGTTGCTGGATTGATTTAAGATCTTCTTCAAGAATTCGATTAATATGCTCATCAATATTCCGTTTCTTTTCAAGATTTGCTACTTTTCTATCTTTTAGTAATTGATTAAGTCTGATCCCTCTTATTTGAGCATTTCTCCCACCATACATTTCAATAAAGATTGTACCTAAAACCCTAAACGCAAGAGCAGCTGTTAATTTCTTATCTTTCTCTTCATCGACAAGGATCTGATTTACGAGCATATTTAATAATCGAAACATAAATGTTTTTTCTTTTTCTCTTGGAGTTTCTGCCAAAATATTTCGATATTGTTCCTCAATTTGGTCTTCAGGAAATTTGTTTTGCCATAAAAGATCTAATACTCGGTCACCCTCTGGGTTTGGAAGAATTTCAAGAAACCGGGGAATTATCTCTGCAATTGCCTTTGCCCATCGGGAATGTTCTAATGATAAAGGTATTTCATCATGAAAATCCGCTAACAAATCATGAATCAATCCTCCTTGCTCAATCACTTTAGGTCCATCATATCGACCTAAAGTATGAATAAGAATCTCATCAAAACTGGGATCTAAGGATAGAGGCATACGCTCTTGTATTTTTTCATAAAATGCTTGGAATAATTCGAATAGACTTCTAACTTTATGTTGAGATCTATTTATAATAAATTGGTTAATTTCGGCATTATTAAGATCACTTAACTCATGTAATGAATTAGCAAACATAATAGCTCCATTAAACACCAACTCTACTTTTTCAGGTTCATGATAAGAAGCAGATTCTGAGAATTTGAAAAGAAACTTTGCAAGATCTGAACCAAGGTATTCTCGGTGCTGTTCAGGAATTTGACTTATTGCCTCTAATAAGTCTTCCATTAACATCTGGATCATATCTTGACCAATTATTAATGCATACTTCTTTTCTACTCGCTTCAAGAATGCTTCAACGTCCGTAAATTGAACCCGTTCTTTCTCTTCTCCGAATAGATAAGTTAGAATATCTTCAAGGCTATTACATGACTCTATTGAATTTTTCTCCTTTACAGCATCTAGAAATGATTTGAATAAATCCAATAATGAATGATTTGTATTTTTACTTCTTTTTATTATTTCTTGATTAATTTGATCTCTTGTTTTTCCATTTAAGTTAGAAACTGAATCAGTAAAGAGCAATACGTGTTTTATTATTTTCTCTAATGTTTCATTTGATAATCCTTCAATATTCTGTGAGAGTTTAAATAAATACTTAGGAATTTCAGAATCCAGATAATCTCTAATATTTTCATCTGTTTTTGACAATGAATTTATTATTTCTTCTGAATAATAATATGATCTTTCATCTCCTAATATAGTTTCAAAATTTTTTTCAGCACGCTTTACAAATAATTGAA
>JBHLNR010000198.1:0-6301 GCA_048941385.1 Promethearchaeota archaeon | reverse complement strand
ATTCTTTCTAGTTATTTGTCTATATTTTAATATATTTCTTTATATATTTTTTTATTCTGTATATAATTGTATATAACGATATATTTAAATGTTTTGATTAATTACTAACATCAGACAAAAAAGGGTAGGGCTTTAAAAGCACAACTATAGAGATATATATATGTATATATAAATTAAATAGTGATCGTTGATAAAAATTTGGATATTCAGTATATATCACTATATATGAATAAGAACATTTTTTAAAGCTATTTAATCCTTTAATTAATAAGCTTAAAATATATTAATATAAACATATATATTCAATGTAAGACAGTAGTTAAAAAAAAGCATTGGAGTTGATAGCTATCGAAAAAGAGAACGATAAAACTGACGACAAAACCGAACTTAAGGAACCTGAACATAAGGATAAACCCTTATATGTCAAGGTGAGCGATGAAACCCGGAGTTTAATTGATAAATATAAAGTACAAGGTACTACAATTTCTGACTTAGTAAGAAATGCTGTTAAGTGCTACGATGAATTCAATTCGATATCTCCTGAAATTCATGCTACTATTGAGAGATATAAAGAGGATGGTGAATCTGATATCGCATTCATCGAACGAGCAATTAAATATTTCGGAGACCAAAAAACTCTAGGTCGCGATCTTTGGGTTCGAGCGAGAGATGAAATGAAGATGATGCTAATTGGAAAAACTACTTTTAATCAATTAATTGCAGCTGCAGAAGCACCAGAAGATAGTTTGGAAAAACCATGGCGTAAAAATGTAGCTATTGATATCATTTTGTGGTATAATGAAGCAAAACCACTTAAAAGTCTTTCAATTGAAGAAATAATCAAAACGATACAAAAAATGTGGGTTGTTGCG
This sequence comes from Promethearchaeota archaeon, assembly GCA_048941385.1. Classification (GTDB taxonomy): domain Archaea; phylum Asgardarchaeota; class Lokiarchaeia; order Sigyniarchaeales; family SOKP01; genus Loki-b32. The sequence continues at coordinate 5,429 of JBHLNR010000198.1, read as the reverse complement.
AATTATTTTCATACAATTGATGTTGTTAAAGAAAGTGAGGATGAATTTCACATACTGTTCAGACATCGACAGAATAAACGTTACAGCTCTTATTGGTTAGGTTATTTCACAGAGTTATTTCACTCAGAAGAAATGCCTTTTAAATGCCAAGTTGAAGGTCAAGTCTTTGATGAGTCTATTTCTATGACTATTAAAGTAGGATATAAGAAATAAAAAGAATATAATAAATATCTCTTAAATTTGAATTTGAGTGAAAAGAGTTTCCAACTCCATTCTCTCCTCATCATTTTCATAGGCATTAAACCAATCCCATATTTTAAATGCAAAATCTATGAATGCGTGACCTTGCGCTGTGATTAGATTTCCATCTTGAATGATTCTACATTCTTCATAAGTTTTTCGTGGAAAGGGATCTGGTTCATTCCGCTCCTTATAAACTTCAGGTGTTTGAGAGGTTGTGTATCTTCTACCTTTTAAAATACCAGCTTTCGCTAGAAATTCTGGTCCCGCACAAATCGCAGCAATTAGTTTTTTTTCTGTATTAAGATTCTTAATCAATTCCTCAAGTTCTGGTTTTAATTCCCTTTCTGATCCCCCTGGAATTAAAAGTCCATCAATATCACCCGTTTCTGTAATTTCGGAAACTATTTTATCAGGAAAAACTGTTAAACCTCCTGAAGATTTTAGGGGTAAATTATCATATGCTATATATACAATTTCCAAATCATCCCCACCGTTCATGCCAGAACACGCAAGAACTGTTTCAAAATCAACAAAACCATCGTATAAATAACACAATATTGTTTTCACATCAAATCACATCCTAATTAAAAATAATAAGGGTAAATTACCTAAAGATTTCATTTTATGCTTTAATTCGAATTGATTATAACCTTTAATAAAATCTAAATTAACTATTATTTGTTCTTTTAAAGGTTTATTTCGGATTATTCGACATTTCAATATATCCAATAATGCGTTGATATTCCGATTCTTCAATTTAGAATATCTTATTATCATGTCAATCATAAGGAAAAGGAAAGACAGAATTTTTATGATCTCTGCTTTAGCTCACTAACTTTCTTTAGATGGTGTTCAATCTCGTCGATCCATTCTTTTTTGTGTTTGATATGACAGAAACAATAACGAACAATTTTTCGAGCTTTTTGAAAGTTAACTTCAGCTTCCTCATAATTACCAAGTTTTTCATGGCATTTTCCTAAACCTAAATAAGAAGCAGGGACAAACCAACCATTAGGCTCAGTTTTTATTGCTTTTTCATACATTTTAATGGCATTTTCGTAATCACCAATTATCATTAGTATTTCACCATAGGAATCAAAATAATTTCCCTCACTTGGGACTTTTTCTGTAAGAAATTTAATGTCTCGAATCGCCGCTTGCTTATTTTCCTCATCCTCTATACCTTTTTCCATATTCTCGTTATAAATATAAATATGCCAATATGCCTTATTATTATAGAAATCTACCTCCTCTGGATATGTTTTTGTCAGTTCAGTAATCATATCCAAACCAGATTCATAATCACCCTGCATCTTATGAACATAAGCTTTTTGCATTAATAGATATTTACGGTTGTCAGGATAACGATTCATTGTTTCTTCCAGAACTTCCATTGCTTCATCATATCTTCCTAACTCTGCAAGAATTTTTGACTTACTGTAAAATAAATCTACAACATCTTCTGTTAACTCCAAGCCAATTTCAATTTCCTCAAGTGCTTCCTCATTCTTTTTCATCTGTTCTAATACAGTTGCCTTAAATTGAGAATACCTCGCTTTATTCAGGATGTTAGAATCAGTTCTGATTACATCATCAATTAAATCTAAAACATAATCATCATTGACTTTCCCTACATCAAAATCGTAAATCATACTATATCCATAGACCAAAGCTTTTGCAGCGAGTGAAATTGGATGATCCGGATAAATTTCAAACATTTCATCAATAATTTCCAACGCCTCATTTGCAGATCCCAAAGCAGTATATGAAAAGACAAGGATAAATGAAGAAGCTAAATATGTTCCCTCATCATCTTTGTATTGCTCGTACCCTATTTCCTCATCAATTAGTTTTATCGCTTCTGTGTATCGGTTCATACGGCAAAGAACCGTTGCTTTGAATAATTTAAATTCTTTATGCTTTAAACCACTGTTTATTTTTGAATTCACAAAACCCAATGCCTTCTTCCAAATTGCTTTATCCTTTAACTTACCTTTTAAATCTTTAACCGCGGATTCTATTTCTGGAATTATGTAATATTCATCCAAAATATCGAATATACCCGGTGAAAGGTAATAATTCTCTTGACTCTCGTCTAACTCTTTTGGAGTTTCGGTAGTAGCACTATAATACTGAAACTCCTGCCAAATGGTTCCCTCTAATTTATCTGTAATTTCTTCTAATCTTTTCTGAGTCTCCATCTTGTATGCTAAATAATTTATATAATCCGGTAAAAAATCTTTCAAAGAGCTTTTTAGCTGCTCGTTAAATAAACTCTCGCAAATTTCATTTAATATTGCCTCAACTGTAGACTCTAACGTTAATAATAAAGTTTCTTTAGAACTACTTTCATATAACTTGTTCAAGTATGTAAATTTGGTTATATAATCCTCTGTAATTGCACTCAAAACCTTTTCAAGCTTCTCATTCGCCTGAAAATAATAGACTTTGTTTTTTCCAGTCTCTAATCTAAAGAATTTTGTTGGATATACATTCTTCTCAACAATTTTTCGAATATTAAACTCCAGATCTAATTTATCGATATTATATTTTTCCGAAAAATCATCAGTTGAGACATACGCAGGATACTGATTGGGATGATTCATTGAAAGATAGAGCAGAATTTTATTAAATTGTTCTTCTGTGTCCAATGATCCTTTTAATCTCTCAAAGGGCAATGTTAATACGTTATTTAAAAACCGGAACTTAATGTCCGAATTTACAATATCATATTTTTCAAAGAAATCAATTGTTTTTTTTGTAATCTCACCAATCCTTTTACTCTCTTCATTAAGAATTGACTGACGATCTAAGTCGTACGTTCTCAACATTCGGGCATATTCTGCTTTACCAATTCGAGTAATTCGATACTCCTTATTATCGTTTTTTCTAATTGCTTCTCTATTTAACAATGATTTAATACTCTTCGATAACGATGATTGGTTTATAGCAAGTGGCTCCTCCAGGAAATCTGACCACTTCAGAAAATTATTATTATAAGCCATCCATAAAATCCAATGCTCATATTCTCTCCCGTTTGCTGTTATAGCCTTAGGTGGATAATTTAACCTACGTTTCTTATCCTTAGTCTGTGAAAGCTCATTATATCTTGTCTCACCACGGGGAGTGATCTTATAAACACCCCTCCTTACCTTCTCGATATAACCTTCATCTTGAAGTTCTTTTAAGTAATTTGACAATGTAGACTGAGGAATACTCAAAGGATCTTCCTTAAAATGTGCCCACTCCACACTTTCGTTATTCTTCAGCATCCAGAGTATAATATGTTCAACATTCTTACGAAGCCCAAATGTTTGCCTTGTAATCTCCTCTGGTGGTAGGTTCAGCTCGGATACTCTACTCATAACTTTTCACTAAAATATTTTATATAAAGTACCTTATTTTTTTGTTTAATTCTACAATATATGTATGATTCAACTCTTATTTAAAGTTTCTCGTTCAATAGAGAGTTTGAACTACAACTGAACTACAAACTTCGGTTGAACTATTGTAATAAAAACTATATATTGGTGTAAATCTTTTTAATTATTAGCAACAAAAAGAAAAAAAAGTGATGAGAAAAGATGGAACAATTACATGAAATGGATATAAATAGCATTACCGCGCCTGAGTGCGCAAAAATAGAGATTTGTATAGAATGTGAAGAGAAAGAAATTGAACCCGTGCGGGAAAAAGAGATCCATACTGTTCCAGTAGAAAATAGATTATCCAAATTATTTAGAAAATCAAAGTATAACGCTAAATATGTGGAGCAGGTAATTCCCATTCAACGATTACCACGCGACCGATTATATAGGGATTACGGAATATATTAGAGGTTTAAATAAAATTTTTTAAAAATTATACCAAATAATTACCAAAAACCAAGAAAAAGTGAGAAATATGAAGAAAGGCCCGGTTTGTTATATTTATTATACCATAAAAAATAGGAAAGCCAAAAAAGAGAACCAATAAGGAAATAAAGAAAAAAAACAAAAAATAGAAAAAAGAGGTAAAGGAAAATGTCAAGAAAGACGTTGGAGAGAAGAGAAATCATCATTATTCGCAATATGCATTATCTAATTCGCTAAATCATTTTTTTCCTTTTTTAATTTATCAAGACTCACGTTCACAAGAAGTCAATCATCAAATCACGCGTAGTTTTTTATCAACTCAAACCATTTCCATTATGGATTCACATCAGGAGCGGGGGCGGGGCTCAGTTCCGCCCAAGTTCCAAATTTTTATTATATAATCAAAACCTAAGGGGTGAAATGAATGGCATATGACAAGTTTGCGTTCACGAGGTATGTGAGGTGTCCCTATTGTCAGACAGGTATGGTTGTGGTCGACAATAAGGTAATTTCATGTCCCGTATGCGAATTAGAACGAAAAGAAAAAGTCGAAAAGCTCGAAAAGGGGAACCATGTTTCCCAAGCAATATTCATCTAAATTTTTTCTTACATCTAAATAATGATCACAAGATTTACAGGTATTAAGGCTAACTAGTGTCTTAAGGTATGTCATGTTTTCCCGAGCAGATGCGTAATCGTTGACAACTGGAGGTTTCTCACCAAGTAAAGAAATCTTTGAATGTGATTTACAATAAATCCGTCCCTTTGAACTAATATTAAAATCTAGATCCATTTCATTAATCTAACTATTTTAATTTTTATCATTATCTCTCTATTTATAAAGTGTTTGAAAGGAAATTAAATTTTAAATTTGCGTCTTTGACTTATTCCTCAAAGGGCTACAAATCACTGAACGGGATCTCCCCATAACTTTAAAAAGTGGGGTGTTTATATATACTATAGAAGATGAGAAATCAAGAAAAGTTAGGATCAATTGATTATAAGGGGAAAAGGATCTTTTTAAGCATATCTAAACGAGAAGGTAGAGAAGAAATTTTCATTGATTTAGATACACTTGGCATGAAGTCTATTACTGAAGTCTCATCTAATCTAGAGAATTTGATAGATCTTCATGGAATTAACTTTCTAACCAATGAGCTTGAGAAAATAGATGGATTAGAAAATCTAAAAAATATTAAATATCTAAATTTTGAAAATAATAAGATAAAAGAGACTAGAGGGCTTGAAAATTTAACGGATTTAAGGGAATTAAACTTTTGTGGAAATAAAATAGAAAAAATTACTGGGCTCGAGAATCTCAAAAAATTAGAA
>JBHLNR010000031.1:9927-27512 GCA_048941385.1 Promethearchaeota archaeon | reverse complement strand
TGAAATGATAATTTCCAATCGTAATAAGAAATTGCTTTTGACATAATTTTAGTTTATTGGTTTAATCAAATAAATCGATACAGTGTAAAAATTTTCTAATATTCAACATCATGATAAAAATCTAAATATTTAGTTTTGAATATTTTGTCAAAATTACGTACTGAAGGAACGTAATTAACAGTTTTGTAAGATAATCCCGACAAAAAACCTATGATAGTTTGGATTATTTGATGCCGACAAAAATCCTGTTTGGTTCTTTTATGGTAGAAGAAAAAGAGGAACATGAGAAATCAAGTAATGATGTGGAAATTAATAGTTTTTAATAGTAATAAAATGTCTAAGACGGTGAGAAAAATTATAAAATTTGGTTTACTCAAATTATTTATTGAAAATTAAGCAAATTGATAGAAAATGAAAAAAATTGTACTTGATCATGATAACTTTAGTGAAAAAGATATTGAGTTTAAAAATGAAATTGATGAATTAGTTACTTCAGAGATTGCTCCCAAAACACAGGATATGGAAGACGGCAAGATTAGCGTTTGGGATGTTTTAGAACCTTTAGGAAAGAAGGGTTTGCTTGGATTAACGTTTCCTAAAAAAATGGGAGGGAGAAGTGGTTCTTATTTCCATGAAATGTTACTCTCAGAAGCATTGTGTTATGAAAGTTTAGTTTATGACATGGTGCGAAGTTCAAGTACCTATCCCGCAGCCTTGATTAGGATGTTTAGAAAAAAAGAAACTCTTGGGAAATATATCAAACCGCTAGTAACTGGTGAAAAAAAGGGGTGTTTTTGTTTTACCGAACCTGATGCGGGATCAGATCTTTCAATGATGAAAACAATTTATAAAAAGGGTGAAGATGGTGATTTTATACTGAATGGGGAAAAGCGATTTATAACTAATGGTAGTGTTGCAGATATAATGGTTGTTTATGGGAGAAACGGAGCATTCATAATAGAATCTGATTATAAAGGATTTGAAATGCTTGAAGAATACAAAATAATGGGACTTCACGGTTTAAACTTAGGACATTTGAAATTTACAGATGTCAAAGTTCCCAAAGAAAACCTCTTATTTTATACTGAACAAAAACCCAAAACCGAAGGATATCAGAAAAATAGAAGATCAGCCATTTCAAGTATGCAACAATTCCTTGGTCCAGAAAGAGTAACCATGTCATTACAAGCTCTGGCAGTAGCTAAACGAGCAATCGAAATTACGATAAAATATTCTCAGGAAAGAGTACAGTTCAAACATCCCATAAGCGAATTTGAAGGAATAAGTTTTAAAATTGCTGAAATGGTTGCTAACTATGAAGCAGGTAAGTCGTTATACCTTAGAGCATATCGAAAATCGCAAAACACCGCACTTGCTGCTACATGTAAACTCTTTATTACCACTATTACACACAAGATCTGTGATAAAGCATTACAAATTATGGGAGGTATTGGTTATACTAACAAATACCCAATAGAAAGATTACTTAGGGATATAAGGTTATACCGAATAGGTGGTGGTACTGACGAAATTATGAAATATATTATTCAAAAGGAAATATATAAAGGCTTCAATAGGCAAATAAGGGAAGATATAGAAGAAAAAGTTGACTTTTGGTTCTAGTTACTTTAATAAATTATTAGTGATCTATCAAAATATATTCTCGTTTTGGTCTACCTGCTTTGTCTATTTTTATTACTTTTTCCTGTAATACACCTTGATCAATTAAAAAATTGAGAATCTCTCGTAATTTGGCACCACCAATTTTAGAAATACTACTTAAATCACGAGTTTTAATAGATCTGTTGTCTTTTATGATATCTAATACTTTTTGGATTGGTTCTGGAAACTCAATCTCAAGTCTTTTAACCACGTTTAACACGTCTAAATAATCTTTTGCTTGTTTTGCAAAAGGACCTCTAAAACCATCAAAATGAAAAGCTTCATCTTCCTTAAAAACAATTGAATTCAAATAATTTTCATCTAAAAGGATATTTCCCATATTAACAATTTCATCGTTATATCTAATAACTTGGCAGGTTTTTTGCTCAGTTTGGATAATTTCTACTTTGATTCTTTTTAAAATGTCAGTTATGAGTTCTAGATAATTTGAAATAACCTCAAAATCTAAAGGACTAAAGTAAATAATAATTTTTATTCCTCTCATAAAAGCTTCATAAAAACTTGGCTCTAATTTTTTTAATAAACTGGGAGGTAATGAAGTTAAAACAATTTCATTCTGGGTTTTTCCTATTAAATCATAAAAATTTTCGATTGCTAAACTTATATCAGAATAATGGTAGAAAGTAATATCTCTAATACATCTGCCAAATTTACTTTCTTGAGCTTTTAACTCTTCATCTAGTTTATTTACTTTATCTTTAAAAGAATTGAACTTTTTATTGATTAACTCAGTCAATGCAATTTTTGGATTTTTTCTAATAAATGACTTTGGTTTTGAATTATTTGAGGATTCAATTAATTCACTCTCTTCTAAAAATAGTAAATTATGATAGACTTGAGTATAAGAATAATTTAATTCTCTTTTTATATCACTTATTGTACTATACTTGTGAGTTAACAGATATTTATAGATATTAATTTGAATATCTGAAAATCCCATCTCATAAAGAAAGGAAATTAGTTTGGGGATCATTTTTGATTCCTAAAAAAAGTGTTTGTTTCCTTAATTAAATAATTTGTGACATAGTATAAAAGGATTTTGTAAAAGAATTGCATTTTTATTGTCACAAATAATTATATAACTTGAAAACTCGATATAAATTTTGATGTGATAAAAAAATGGCTCAATGCAAAGATTGTAAATTTTATAAACCTATAGATGACACTAAAGGGGATTGCTTTGGTCATGAAGTTCCTGCCAATCTTGATGTAAATAATTGTCCAGCAAAATCATTCCAACCAAGAGACTCTTAAAAGAAGGTGTATGTGTAATTGCCAGCAAAAATCGATTTTAAGAAGATACAAAAAGAGCTTTATCAACCAAATGCTGAAGAACCTGTAATAATAGAAGTACCAGAAATGCAATTTCTAATGATTGATGGAATTGGTTCTCCTGGTGATTCTAGAGAATATCAGGATGCTCTTGCAGTGCTTTTTCCGGTAGTATATAGAACTAAATTCCTTAGCAAAGCTAAAGGAAAGGATTATGTAGTACCTCCTTTAGAAGGGCTTTGGTGGGCTGATGATATGAATGATTTCACAGAGGGTAATAGAGATAAATGGAGATGGAAAATGATGATACGACAACCTGAATGGATTACCCAGGATATGATCGAAGAAGCAATAGATATTGTCAGAGAGAAAAAACCTGAACTTTCAGAGTTATTGCCAAAACTCCGGTTGCAAAAATATAAAGAGGGGAGAGCAGCCCAAATTATGCACATAGGCCCTTACTCTGAGGAGGGGCCTACTGTCCAGAGGGTCCATGATCTGATACAAAAAGAAGGAGGGAATTTTCATGGTCATAAACTCAAACATCATGAAATCTATCTTAGTGATCCAAGGAAAGCAAACCCAGCAACAATGAAAACAGTCATTAGGCAACCATTCTAATTAAAAACTCTAATTTTTTTAAACTCTTTTTTAAATAAATATTAACATTTTTAAATTCTGAGGTTTTAGTAAGTTTAATTCATTTTTTTTTGAGGTCTTAAAAATGAGTAGTGAAGAAAGTCATGAAATAAATGTAAAAGATTGGATAACATTGAGTACCGTAATGATTGGGGCGGTATTAACGATTCTTGCACTAATTTGGCAATCCCCTCCACCTAATGGAATTGTTACCGCAACATTCTTACTGATGCTATCTTTTGTATTTTTTGTGAATTCTGTATCTGCCAATTCAAAAGCTTTTTTTGAAAGCCATTCAAAAGAAGTAAGTGAAGAACGTATAAAACGGTTTGTTACCTTCGCAGAATATTCATTTGGTCTCGGCTTTACCCTTGTAATTATAGGATTCTCTGTTCTTGGTTATGAATATTTGTTGTCTTTTGAAGGCCGTGAGATTGTTACGTTAATTCTTCCTATTGCTTTTTTAACTACAGCTTGGATAGTCATTTTCATATATAATCTTATTAACTATTCTGGTAAGCCACTAGGAGCAGTTAGGAATTTAAAGCGTAATCTATGGATTTTAATAGAACTTTTCTGTTTAATTATTATTATATTTGACTTCTTTGAAGTTTTTACACTCCCTTAATTCCATTTTTTTTTTTAATTATTTTTTATGATTTTAACCGGGGATGAAGAATTTAATCTTAGTTAAGAAATATCGTAAAAGAATAAAGGGACGAGAAGCTGCTAATGAAAATCCGAGAATTTCCATCAGCGATGTAGAAGCAATCCATACTTTCGTATAGAGTTTTCAATATATTCAATCGATTTGAACAATAGATCCGAAAACCAATCATTCAATTCTATACCCGAAGATATAGTTTTTCTTCCTGTGAAGGAAGTCCGATTTTTACTAAATTGTTTTACTCGAAAGTAATTCAATTAGCGTAATACATTGATATGCTAATACTACTTCTCGACATTCACATTAAATGCGAATTGCTTCACACCGTTAAATGTGAACAATATATGATTTGAGTGGTTCATATTTAAAGGATACTATTAAGGGGTTATTATACTTTTTTGTCGCTATATTAAGAATAATTAATTTTAAAGTCGGATTTCCCAGTTTCCTATATAAAACATGAGAGATCTTTTTGAGTCGATTTCTTATTATAATCAGATTTCAACAGTTCTTCAAGTTCAGGAAATTCAAAGGGGAAAATATTTTCGAATGCTCTTTTTAGTAATTCTACATATTTTTTTCTATCATACTCATGCTTTTTCCCATCATATAGATCGGATAGGATCACCTTCTTTTCGGGAAAATCAGGGTTTGCTTCTGCATTAAGGATTATATATCGAACATTTTTCCCTGCCGAAGCTATTACCCCTGAGCGTTCTAATTGTCTAGCAGCAACGGCTTGATACGAGTTTACCTTATACTGTGAAGGTCTACGAGAAATCTTCTGCTTAATGGTAAGTTCATCGCACGTAACTTCACCCGAATAGACTCTTTCTACATATTCATAGAGCCTTTTCTTTGCTTCGGGAATTCTATTCCTAAACTCATCAACAGTCTTTGCACCTTGGAAAACATCGATAAAAGCATACTGAGCATCCTTTACAATTTTTGGCATATCTCTGCGTCTTACCTCAATCCCCCTTACTTTAACTTCTCCATCATTTTTTATCCCCCAATAATGGCTAAGTGCAGGGACATCTGGTTCTGCCCGTGAGGGTAAAAAGACAATAGTGTCGAACAAGCCATCCCAACTCATAGGAATGCCAGTGCTTTCAGTTATTTCTTCAGCTATTTTTCTTGTCAACTCTTCAAATTCTCCTGGAGTTCTTCTTTTCGTATCTTGGAGCCACATTGAATCAACAATTCCATGAACAACCTTACACCCATATTTCTGGGCTATTTCAGCAGATCGCAAGAGGAATTCACGCGCAAAAGCACATACCGTTTGATGTGCCTCTATTTTTCCAAATCGGGCATTTTTAAACCCTAAATAGCCAAAACTGACTACGAGTACCCATTTTAACGCAATATCTGTGAACTTATACCGAAGCTCATCATGATTTTTGTTGTATTCCTTGTAAAAAAGTCGTTTATTGAGAGGCAAGCTAATAGATTTGGAGATAATTCCTTCTCGCTTAGAACAGATATGAAAATTCGTACCTGGGACTTTAATTCCAGTTCCGTCATCCTTGCAACACTTACAATTAAGCGTCTCAGAGGAAATATTAAAGTTAGCCATTAAAGATGGATACATGGATGAGAAGTCTAGTTCTACCACTTGATCAAAAACTCCAATCAGAGGTTCAAAAATGTGACCTCCTCGATCGTTGATAATGAGATCCATCCCATTTCGAAAGTCTTCTGGACTTTTCTTAAAAGGGGGGATAAGATGATCGAGCTTATACGCGTTATAGTATTGTATTGACTGAAGTGCTCCCCCAATGGTTACTCTACATAATCTTTGCATAGGTACTCGGGAGATTCTCGCAACCTCAATAACACCTGGTATATTACCCTCGCTGAAGTGCAGACTTCCGTAAGTGGTGGTATCTAAATGAAAACGGCCAGTAAGATAAACTTGAGTCTTGGAACGACGCATTATTATCCCATACGTCATATAGTGATCAGAGTTTCCTGAAAGATTGAAAATACAATTCTTAAGTGGAGTTTTGGTACGGGAAAGATATAAATCCTTCGAGATATGATTTATTGATGCTCGTGCAACCAAATAAGGAAACACAAACTCATCACCTCCATGGGTAAGGATGATATCGGGATCCAGTCTTTCAATGACCTTACTAATCTTCTTAATGGTTTCAGCCTCATCAGCCTCATCAATGAGGATTTTTCTCTTTCTCTGTCCATCTGCTCTTGGGATATTTGCTTTCTCATCTTTTTCAACAATGCTGACTTCGGCATATGCGAGAGGATCATTATAGTATGTTCTTAATCCTTGCTGCTGTATTTTGATATCTAGCCAAACGGCTTTCAGCGGAGGTAGGTCATAAAACAATTTTTCGTTGTCGTCTTTTAATTCCAGTGATATCAAACGCATGAAGTGTCCATCGCCCTTTTTTTTCTTTTCAAGCTTGACCTTGAAACCACATAGAGACATAGGAAACAAGTCTCCTACGTAGAAGTACATTTGAGCGATTGGAAGATCAGTATTATACAGGGTAAAAAGTCCAATCTCATCAACTTCTTTAATAGTTTTTTTGAACACTGAAGGTTTGGCAACAGAAACACCAAAAATTGTGCTTTTCTCATGGTCTTCTAGCTTCACATATTTATCACAGATTCTTACACCACTAATATTGCTATGAGATTCAAGAATTTGTTTTAACCTCTTTAAATCCTTACCAGCATGTCGTCTTGGTGCAGCAAAAAATTCGGGGCAGAATCCATGAAAAATTTTTACAATCTTTTGCTCTTTTACAGTCTTCACCCAAAGAATAACTCCATTGCCATAGGTCGATACATCTAACAGCCAACCATCAAATTGCTCTTGAAAAACCAATCTCTAATCTCTTCCTCTTATCATTTCTTCTAATTCGTTGATCTTCTCTTCTAGCATCTCAATTCTTTTTTCTTGCTCAACCGCAAAGGAGATGAATAACACTTCTGATAGCATAGGGCGTGCACTCATGCTACCCGCATCTGCATGGATTCGGGCGTAGTTCATTAGTTTGTTAAATATCTTTTGCTCTTCAGGCCTTAGTGCTCTTTTAAAGTTTTTCCAGCTTTCAATCTCGTGCTCCAAAGCAGGCCTAAAAGAAGGAACTGTTCTTCCCATATTTTACACATCCAATCTTCGTCAAAATCCCAGAAAGGAAGTGTTTCAGTCGATTAAAAAGAAAATACATAACAAATTTTCTGATTTTTGTTCATAACCTAAAAGTATACATTGAAAGAAAAAATCCTAATAGGTACAAAAAGATGGAAGATAAATTCAGAAATTCTTTTTTCTTTGCTTTTCATTTATTTCTAGTTAATTTTGCACAAAATAAAACTATAAATAGTCATATTTTCATCAATAATGTATTATGGTTGATCAAGAGATACTTCTAAATTTCATTGGTATGATCTTTGAATCATTCATATTGATATTTGCAGCAATTTTACTTGTATTGATACTTAGAAAATTTTTTGTGAAACGGCATAAACTTACACTACTACTTTTCACCATCTTTATATGCTATTTCATAGCAATTGTCTTTTCTTGGTTATCGAAAATTTTCGCGGTGTTACAGTGGGATGAAGTGCAAGATAATCTTGTAGTATCTTGGTTTTATTACAGGATATCTGATTTTAGATTCAGTGAATTATTGGTAGCTATCGCAATTTTCTTATCTTATATCTTGAAGGTAAACGTTTTTGAAAAGGGTTATAAAACCATGTATAAATATATAACTATAGTATATGGGGTAATAGCATGTCTTTATATAGTCATCATCTATGAAAATGAGAATGATTTACTAGATGTTGGTGCTTTCTTATTAGTTTTCATATATATGGTAATGGTTTACGCCCCTTTTCTACGAAGAGCCATAGAATCTTATCGAGCAGTAGAAGAAAAAAGCTACAAACAAGGATTTTTATCATTAGCAATCATGTCAGTTAGCTTTATGCTGATTTTTCTCAGTTTTGCATTGGATAGGGTATTCATTTTATTAGGTAGTCTAGGATTTACAATATTCTATTATCTAGGATGGATATTTGCTATAGTTGGTATTTTTGGAGCTTATTATGGATATATAAGACCGAAAGCAGGTGGATAAACTATTACTTTTTCAAGAATTAAATATTAAATTTTTTATATTTATTTTTTCTTAATAAACTTTAAAGCAATTTCAAATATTTTAGGCTGTGATTTCTGTGGAAAAAGTAATACAAGATATTTGGATATTAAGTGATGCTGGAGCAGTTCTATTTAACCGCGTTTTAGAAAAAAAAGTGGATGAGCAATTAATTGGAGCATTAATTTCCGCCTTGAATTTATTAGCTGAGGAATTAGCAAAAGGAGGTTTATCTAATTTTGAGCTAAAAGATAAAAAGTATATAATTACAAAGCGACATGGAATTACTTTCATTACCAATTCCCCAAAAAAAGCTAAAGAAAAAAATGTTAAAAGAGAATTAGAAAACATTATTAACAAATTCTTCTCCTTATACCCTCCTGAATTCTTTACTAAATGGGACAACGATATAAGTGTCTTTGATAATTTCGAAGAACAAATTAAAAGCAGCCTACAAGATACGATAGATAAGTTTGAAAAGGCTTTTTGGTAGGATTCCTATATCCAGCAATCTATCGTTGCATTTTTTAACGGGATTTTCTTCTTAGAGGTCCGAGGCTTCCATTTCAATAACCGATTCTCTGGAAGATAAGGATGCTGTACGAGAACGTATTCATCATATCTTTCATCATCGTTTATCATAACTAACACACTCCCAAAATGTGAAAGAATTTTTCCACCTTTTGGTCTGAAAAGAGAATTCTCATGTAAAGGAGCTGTTATTATGATGAGAGGTTTTGTTTTCCAGAGCATTTGTTTGATCCCATCTATTGCCCTTAGGAGTTCCTCGAAAGTCTGTTTTTCATAACCTTCGAACATAGTGGTAATTCCAGAGATTAATACAACTTTCACATCATCAAGCAGGGATAGCCTATTTTCCAGAATTTCAATAATTTGATCAAAAGTAAAAGCTCGTGAGATCAAGATGTTTTCCAAGACTTTCTGAGGAGATAAATTTTGTGAAACCGCAAATTTACTTACATTGTAAGGATTAAAGCGATTATTTCCATCAATGAAAGCAACTCTAATACCCTCGCCTAACCCCCCATTACTAAAGGCTTTCTGAACAATAACGGAAGTTGTCAATAAAATATTTGTAGTTAATTTCTTATCTCCATAAAGTAGATAAACTAAATCTCGATGGAATCCTCCAGAAAGCAACTCATCAAGGGTTTTATCCCCGCTTGAGATGGGTGGAGAAAGGTTGTTCTTTTCAAACACGGCATATCCTGATCTATAAGTCATCATATATCATAACCATTTTTCAAAATAAAACAGGAATACACCGACAATTTTCTGAAATATATGGAATTTATCTATAATTTAGTAGAATTATTCCTTTAGTTAGAAACAGTTTTACCTTTAAGGGAAAGTCTGTTATAGGGAGACAGAGAGAGGAGAGTAGAAGTAAAAGTAAATATTGGATGATAGTTAAAGGATATGAGGCCACCGACAAAAATAATCTGAGATGTTCTAAGTGTTTTCATAAAATAAAGCATATCTGTATTAATTAAAACTTTTTAACTGATTGAATCAATAATAATTATTAACACTTTTTATAAAATTCAATCAAAATGATTACAACATGGAACCAAAAATGGAAAGTCCATATGCAAGTAGATTTTGGCGTAAGAGTTGGGACGAAGGATTAACGGATCTTGATCCAAAACTTTGGGAGGTTTCTTATACTGAGGCTATTCGAAATACTTTTGACGAATTCCCTGATAAAATGGCATTTGCTTATCAAGGATTAGAAATTACATTTGGTCAAATAGATGAATTCTCAAATCAGTTTGCCAATATGTTAATTGAAAATGGATTTAAAAAGGGTGATGTCGTTGGGATTAATTTACCTAACATACCCGAATATCCAATAGCCCTTGTGGGAACTCTTAAAGCAGGTTGTGTAGTATCTGGTGTAAGTCCTCTCATGTCTGATATTCAAATGCATTACCAATTAAAAGATTTAGGTGCTGGAGAGAAAAATGTGGCTCTAGTTACATTAGATGCGATTTTTGAAAATAGATTAAAAAATATTGAATCAAATTTACCACAATTAAAACTAGTGGTTTGGACTGGCGTCGTTGGTTCTTTTCCGAAAGAACAACAAGAAAAAATTAAAGCGGTTATGGAAGTTCCCACGGGGGAGGTAACTCCATTAGAAGGAAAGACCGTTCTTGATTTTCATGAGGATGTATTAGTAAAATATTCCAAAGAATTACCTAATGTGAATGTGTCTCCAGATGACATTGCTTTCATCCAATATACTGGCGGAACAACAGGTCCACCTAAAGGTGCTATGCTAACGCATAGAAATTGTGTTTCAGATATATTGATTGTGCAGAAATGGCTAAGTTGGGATGCAGGGGCAAAAATAGCTCTCTCAGGATTTCCTTTTTTCCATATAGCTGGTACTTTCTTCTGTGAAAACTGTTTTTGGCTTGGATGGGGTCAAGTATTGATACCAAATCCACGAGATACTCTACAAATTTGTAATGAAATGAAAAAGTATCAACCAACAGCTCTAGTAAATGTCCCTTCATTATTTCAGTTACTTATCAATACACGGAAATTTAAAAGATTAGATCACTCAAAATTAGATATTTGTATTTCTGCTGCATCTCCATTTCCAGTTGAATCACAAAAGCAACTAGAAAGTATGGTAGGGGAAGGAAAGCTATTAGAGGTATATGGTATGACTGAAACTTCTCCTTTAACGACTATGAATCCTTATCGAGGCAATAGGAAATTAGGATCAATTGGTTTACCTCTACTAAATACTGAATTAAAACTTGTGGATCCTGAGACAGGTAAGGAAGTTCCTCTTGGAGAACCAGGAGAAATCTGTGTAAAAGGTCCTCAGGTGATGAAAGGTTATTATAACAAACCAGAAGAGACAAAAAAAGCAATTGACGAAGATGGTTATATGCATACCGGAGATGTTGCAATTATGGATGAAGAGGGTTATTTAAGAATCGTTGACAGAACCAAGGATATGATTATAGTAGGAGGTTTTAAAGTATTTTCAGCCAAATTAGAGGATACATTAACCAAACACCCTGCAATTGGAACGGTTGCTACGATTGGCATCCCAAATCCAGATAGACCCGGTTCTGAAATTGTGAAGGCTTTTATTCAACTTGATCCTGACTTTGAATATGATGGAAATGAGGATGCATTAAAAACAGATATTTTAAATTTTGCAAAAGAAAATTGCGCACCCTATGAAGTTCCCAAACTCTTAGAAATAACTGAAGAACTCCCATTAACGGTAGTAGGAAAAGTAGATAAGAAATTATTACGAGAAAATTAATCTCTTAATTTTAATTAATCTTCTTATTTTTTTATATCATTATTAATCTTTTCTTCAACAATAGAGACAATTTTTGGAAAGGTTTCTCCAATTTTCTCATGAATCACCACTTCTGCTACAGAATCCATATTGGTTTCTTGAATGTTTATTATAGCTAATTTTGCTCCGAGTGATAGTGCTTTTTGGGGGTACCATGCTACAGGATATACAACAAGAGAAGAACCTAACACGATTAATAAATCACAATCAGCAATCATCCTATCAGCAGCAGCTAAAACATCTGCTTCTAAAGGTTCTCCAAAAAAAATAGCATTTGGTTTTAGCATACCATTGCAAATTTCGCATGAAGGCCTTTTAGCCTGTAAGACTTGGTTGACCATTGTAGTAATCGGAAAGACTTCTCCACAGCTTAAACATTTTGCTTCCATTACATTTCCATGAAATTCAACGATGTTTTTGGTCTTTGCCTTCTGGTGTAATCTATCTATGTTTTGGGTTAGAATGCCTTTTAATTTGCCTAATTTTTGAAGTTTTGTAATAGATTTATGTCCTTTATTTGGCTTTGCACTAAATATTGCTCTCCCTGTTTCTAACATAAGGGTTAGGTTTTTTGTTGGATTTGAGAGATATGAATCAATCGAAGCATATTCATAGGGATCAACTTTTTCCCATAATCCCGTTCCTGGAGATCTGAAATCTGCAATCCCACTTTCGGTACTCATACCTGCTCCTGTGAGTACTACTATCTTTTTTGAATCAAGGATTAATTCTGCAAGTCTCTTAATTTTTTCCTCTAAATCAACCATTTATAAAATGATCTAATCAGAAGAGTCATATAATTTATACCTTAAAAAAAGAAATCCATCAAATCATAGATATCAAGTAACTTCTCTACTGTGAGGTAGGAGTATCCTTTTATATCGTCTAGGGTTTTATTTTGGACTCCTTTTTGATCATTCCAAAACATTGTAAATATCATGCCTAGATATTTTCCATATATTAAGACACCCCCTTCAAAATCTCCTTCAATATCTGTAGTGATTATGCCAAAAGAGTTCTCATCTTCATTCTCTGTCAAAAAATCAATAAGCTGACTGTAAAATTTGGAACTTAAAAATGCTCTATCTTTAACGCTAGCAACCTTATGGTCAAATCCTCGCCCCCCTCTCCTAGGTACTTTTAAATGATAAAATCTTAATGTACTCTCTAATTCACTAATGTTCGCTCGTGCGCTTTCAAGTAATTGTCCATTTATGGAAGCTTCCTCTTCCACGTCATCAATTTTCTGGGATCCTCTATGCCTCCCATTATTATCTATAAACGCAATAAAAGGTGGACAATCTTCCCCTTTTGGATGGTTTTTAATTAAAATCGTAAAAAGACCTGTTTTTTTCTGAAATTCAACCTGCTTTCTAAAACTCTCCTTACAATATGGACAAATCATATTTACTAATGTAGTTTCCTCTGTCCCGATCACAGTCTTTCATATGGATAATCTAGTTTGAATTTTTAAATGTTAGTAAATCGTAAAGTAGTTAGAATTAGTAAAATAGATGAAAAATTCCTTTACAAACATAAAAATTTAATAAAAGTATTTTTATTGATCTAGTATACTAATATTAATTATTCAAACATCTTTAATTCATAATTCTTATATCATCTGTAAAATCTAAACTAATATAACAGAAATATGATTTTAGATAAATTTGAATAGCAAATTGGTGAGAAAGCAAATTTCCGCTACCCGATCATTTATATATAAAGTATGTGTTGTTGGTGATGGAGGAGTAGGTAAAACCTCTATGGTGCTGAGATATTGTGAAAACACATTTAAAGAGAATTATATTATGACGATTGGGTCCAATTTCTCTACCAAACAAATTGATCTAGAAGAGTACCCAAATTATCTCGTTAAACTACAACTCTGGGATCTCGCAGGTCAGAAGCATTTCAGCTTCGTTAGACCTCCATTTTATAGGGGTGCAACAGCTATTGTTTATGTTTTTGACCTAACGCGAAGGAGTTCGTTTCAGAATATATTAGATTGGAAAGTTGAGGTAGAAAAGGTTATTGGTGATGGTAAACCTAGTGTTTTAGTAGGAAACAAAATTGATTTAGCAGAGCAAGGAACTAGAGAAGTTGGTGAAACAGATGGGGAATCATTAAAGGAAGAAATCAATGCAATCTCCTATTATGAGGCGAGTGCTAAAGAAAACATACAAGTGGAGAATATATTCAAAGAAGTAACCTTAGCTATTTTAAAGAACACCCAAAAGATTTAGCTTTTTATGTGGTATAAACATTAAGTTAAAATTATTTAAATTATTTAAGATACTAAATTCATCCTATTATTATTATTTGAATAAAAAAGGTTAGAAATTGTATGTTTGGTGGACAAGGTAGAGCATACGACAGGGCACTAACAGTATTTAGTCCTGAGGGACGCCTATTTCAGGTCGAATATGCATTAGAGGCAGTTAGAAGAGGAACTCTAGCAGTAGCAGTAAAATCTAAGGAAGATGTGTGCTTGGCTGCTCAGATCAAGATTGCCTCTAATTTGATGGACGGAGATTCTATAGATAAGATATTTCAAGTAGATGAGCATATCGGAGTGGCAATTTCCGGATTACATGCCGATTCTCGAGCGCTAATAAATTATGCACGAGTTCAAGCACAATCATTCAGGTTGACTTATGATGAACCTGCACGGTTAAATATGCTAGCAAAAGCGGTTGCAGATCTAAAACAACAATACACACAGTTTGGTGGTGTACGTCCTTGGGGTTGCGCTCTTTTCTTCATTGGAATAGATGCTTTGGGTACTCAAATCTATACAACATCCCCTAGTGGAATATACCGTTCTTTCAAGGCTTATGCACTCGGAAATGGTGAAGCTAATGCAAGACAATATCTAATTGATAATTATAATATAGAAATGACATTCGATGAGTTAATTAGTTTAGCTTTAAAAGCCTTAAAAGAATCAATAGATGATGAAGCAACTAAAGAAAACATCCGGTTGGCTTATATTAAGGGTGAAACGAAAAAATTTCATATGGCGGATAAAGAAGAAGTAGATGAATTTTTGAAAAAAATAGAATAAATCTCTTTTTTAATCATTTTAGTTATTATAAAAGATTTTATTATCTAAATTTATTATATAGATAATAATAAACAAATTACAAATTTTTTTATACTTATTAGATCTAAGTAGGCATTGATAATGGCAAAGAAGAAGATTCGAGAAGATTTCGATAAAGCATTTAAGAAAGGTGATGAGAAGACGATAAAAAAGATGTTAGAGAAAAATCCCTGGTTACAATCTGAGATTACAAGCTCTATGGACGCTGGAATGACTGAACAAAATCAAATTGTAGCTGCTTTAGGTGTTATGGAGGATGAACTTGGTGGTGCTGTGCCAATTGATGAAATTGTCTTTAGCCTTAGAGTAGATTTTAATGTTCGTAAAGCTGATGCTGAAGTTCTTGATATTTTGAGAGATGTTGAAAAACTCAATTTAGTTAAAAGAGATTCTAATGGGTGGGCTTTAACAAATGAGGGAGGAAAAATTTGTGATGAATTTCTTAATAAAAAGTTAGGAAAGTTTGAACTGTAAAAAATTAAATTATTATTTTTGATATATGAATTTCAGTAATAGTAGAATTTTTACATTTTTTTGTAATTATCAATTAAATTATACATATATTTCCTTTAAATTGGTTGATTCTTATGGATGAGCATGAAGAAGAGGATTTTGAACAAGAGTTTGATGAGAATGGGTTTGATCCTACAAAAGAAGCTTTTTTCTCAGATTTAATAGGCATAGAGGAGGATATAGCTTCTGAGGCTTATGAATTAGTAGAACACGCAATTAACCTTATAGATACAAAATATTATGATGATAGTATAGAAGTTTTACGCCAGGCTATCGGCTTATACACTCAAATTAATAGAGAAGAAGAGATCAAGGCCATAAATGAAAAGATCTCTGAAGTATATTTATTGAAAGAACAAGTGTTTCGAAAGGATGAAATAGAAATCGAGGAAGATGTTGAAAAACATATTCAGTTTAGTGTCCCAGATGAACCCCTTGCTTCTGATTTAAAAGTGGAACTGGCTCAAGAAGAATTTAAGCTAGATTTATTTGCAAAAGCAGCTCAATTAATAAATGATGGCAATAATTTACAAGATAGCAATAGCTTTGAAGAGGCTTTAGATAAATATGACGAAGCCGTTGAAATTTTTGAAAATTTGGATAAAACAGATGAAATTGAAAAAGTTTTCAAACTTATCGAGGAATGTTACAATAAAAAAGCAGAATTCTTGAGAAGTGTTAAAATAGAGCCACCTGAAGTTCAAGTAGAATTGGAAAAAAGTGCAGTTTCTGAAAGAGAAGAAAAGGTAGAACAATATCTTGCATCTAAAAAACGAGAGGAAGAGATTTCAACTCAGGCTTATGATCTATTGGGGCAAGCAGCTGATTTAACAAAGATTAAACATTATAATGAAGCATTACAGTTATATGAGGAGGGGAAAAAACTATTTCAAGAATTAGGTTGGGAATATGAAGTAAAGAAGGTTGAAGAAACTATTTCTCAATTGAAGGGAGAACAATTGTTATATTTCCAACAGTTAGAAAAAGAAGAAGAAGTAAAATTTGGAACTCAGCAGCAACAAGTAGATTTTATTGATCACCAAGTAGTAGAAAGAGAAGAACAGGAAAGGATTGAGAAACTAGAGAGATTAAGAGGAATTGAGCTTCAGAAGATGGAAACTGATTTTTTTAAGGCCCAAATTGATAATATGGCTACCTCAGCATCTCGTATGGCACGTGAATATGAATTAGCAATGCAAAAAGCAATTAAAAAAGGGGAACTCATAGATGAATGTGTTTATCCTAAAGTAATTGATCTTTATAAAAGAATCAAAGAGCTACTTATTGATAAAGGATGGAGAAATGAAGCAGCGATTTATGATGATACAATTGACATATATATCCAAAAATTTGAACAAGACAAAAGAATTAGACAGATTGAAGCTGAAAAAATAATAAAGCAAAAGGAAGCAGAAGACGCTTTAAAAGTCACAGAAGAAGAAACTCCTGCTTTAAGAGAAACACAACAACAAGAATTAGAACAACAACGAAAGGAAGAAATAGAAATCCAAAAAATTAGAACAGAAATTGATGAAAAGACTAGTAGAGCTGAACGTTTAGCAAGAGAATATGAAATAGCTCTTAGGAAAGGAAAATTTAATTTAAGTTGTCCTTATCCTGAAATTATTGAAATCTATAGGATAGCAAGACAGAAATCACTTGATAGAGGTTGGGAAACAGATGCCGCTATATACTTAAGCCATATTCAAGCTTATAATGAGAAGCTTGAAAAGGACAAAAATTTAAGGAAGATCGAAGCGGACAAGGAATTAAAGCAAAAACAATTAGATGATATGTTAAAAATTCAAAAGGAAAAACCCTCAATGGAAGATGAGAAATTAAGAAAAATTGAAGAACAGAAGAGAATAGAAGAAGAAGAAGATTTTGATCAATTGATTAATGATATGGTCAAAAAAGCAGACAAAATGGCTCGAGAATATAATTTAAATATGAAGAAGGCTGTAAGGAGGGGAAGGTTGGCAGAGAATCCCCCATTTAGCGAAGTAATAGAAATTTATGAAAAAGTAAGGCAGATGGCAATTTCAAAAGGAAGGAATGAAGAAGCTTCACTATATCTCAATCAAATCAATTATTATTCTCAACAATGGGAAAGAGACAAGAAATTACGGGAATTTGAAGCTCGAAAAATAGAGAAACAAAAGGATATTGAAGAAATGCATATAATTAGCGAAAAAGTCGAGCCTGATAAGGAACGTTTAA
>JBHLNR010000031.1:0-9827 GCA_048941385.1 Promethearchaeota archaeon | reverse complement strand
CACGATAAATTACTTGAAGTAGAAGCTCAAAAAATAAAAAAGCAAGAAGATCTTGAATCTTTGCAGAAGATAGAACACCCATCTGAAATAGCTCAAGAGAAATTGGAGAGGTTAGCCAAGAAAGAAGAGGATAGAGAATTTCAGAATTATGTTTTGGAAAGGGTTAATAAAGCAGAAAAAATGGAAAGAGAATACGACTCAGTAATGAAAAAAGCTTTAAAAAAGGGAGAATTTATTGAAAAAACACCGTATCCAGAGATCATTGAAATTTACAGAGATCTTCAAAATAAATTGCTTGAGAGAGGGTGGATTGATCAATCACAAATTTATTTTAACCAAATAAAAATTTACCAAGAGAAACAAAAGAAAAGCGAAATTTTACGAGAGGTTGAGGCAAAAAAAGCAAAAAGACAAAAAGATCTCGATGAGATGCATAAGGTTAAAGAAGAATTTCTGGCAGCAAAACCAGATAAAATTAAAAGTATTGAAGAGGAGGGTAAAAAGGAAGATAAGATTATTGATACAGCGTTGAACTTAATTGACGAGGCAGAAAAATTAGTGAAAGATTATGAGATAAACATTAAGACTGATGTATTGTTATATGAAAGCCCATATGATAAAGCTATTTCAAAATATAATGAAGCAAAAAAACTATTTCAAGAAATAAGCTGGAATGATGAAGCTATACGTTTAATCGATACAATTAGATTTTATAAAGAAAAAAAAGAGAAAGATGAAAAATTAAGGGAAATAGAAGAAGAAAAGCTGAAAGAACCAGAAAAAGAACTTATAGCTGCTAAAATCGGCACTGAAAAAGAATTATTTGCTAAGGAGAAAAAGATTTTAGAATTTGAGAAAAAGAAGAAAGAGGAAGCGAAACTCGCTGAATCTATATTTAACGAAATTCACAAAGCTGAAAAAAAGGCTAAAGAATATGAATTGAAAATAAAAGATGGTAATCTTGACCTAAAACCTCCCTATGAAGACATTCTTAAAATATATCGTAATGCTAGGACTAAATTCGAGGAAATTGGATGGATGGAAGAATCAATGAAACTCTTAAATACTATTCAGTTTTATAAGGAAAAATTAGAGAAGGATAAAAGATTACGTTATTTGGAATTTGAAAAAGCAAAGAAAGGAGAAGAAGAACTTATAACACAACAAAGATTACTTGCCCAAGCTCAAGCCGAACAAGAACGGATTCTTAAAAGAAGAAAAGAATCTTTACTTCTAAAAGAAGAAAAAGTAAAAGATTTTGAAACTACCAAAGATAGAGCATTTCGACTAATGGATCAAGCAAAAAATGAATTAAAACAAAATAACTTCGAAAAAGCAATTGAACTGTATAAAAGAAGTGAAGAAATCTTTACTCAAATCGAATGGTTGGAAGGGATTAATATGGTTAGAGATTCTATTGCTATGATTAAAAGGAAACAAGAAGTATTTGAAATTAAACAACAGAAAATCGAAGAAAAAAGAATTGAAAAATTGAAAATTGAAGAAAGATTGGAAGAGAAATTCATTAAAACTGAAGAATTACGGAAACAACAACAGGAACAAAAACGAAAAGAATTCTTAAAATTACAGAGTGAAAAGCAATGGGAGAGAGAAATTTCAGAACAAGCATATGAACTCTTGAAACAAGGTACTTCATTAGTAGATAATAAGAAATTTGATGAAGCATATATTATATATATGAAAGCACGTGATTTATTTGATAAAATTTCATGGAAACGAGAAGTATCTCGTATAAACAATGATCTTCTGTTCAAACTTAAAAGAGAGAGAAAAACTCATGAAATTCTTGAGGATCTTAAGAAGAAAAGAGTAGAAG
The DNA here is from genome assembly GCA_048941385.1 of Promethearchaeota archaeon. Taxonomy (GTDB): domain Archaea; phylum Asgardarchaeota; class Lokiarchaeia; order Sigyniarchaeales; family SOKP01; genus Loki-b32. The sequence goes on along the minus strand of JBHLNR010000031.1, from coordinate 7,990 downwards.
AGGTAAAAATTATGGAAGCATTAAAGGCGGAAACAGAAAAAGAACAGCGTGAACTTGCTAAAAAACAAAAAGAAGAAAAACGCAAATTAGAAAAAGAGAAGTTTGATAGAAAGATATTTAAAGAAGTAGAAAGAGCAGAAAAACTAATTGAAAGCTACAAGTATAATGAAGGAGTAAAAATCCTTAAATTAGAAAGGGGAAAATTAGTAAAATCAGGGAAAATAGATGAAATCAATAGGATTAATGAGATGATTAAAGAAGTTGAAGGAGTGACACAAGTTCCCGTTATTACATTAGATCCTATAGATGATTTGATATCTCCTACAAAATTAGAAATCGCATATAAAGCATTAGATAAAGCTCAAAGTTCAATACTAAATGAACGATTCATGAAAGCAATTTCAGAGCTAAAAGAATCTAGGTTTATCCTAATAGAGCTCAAATTTGATAATAGGTATCTTAAAGAGATTGATAATAAAATCGCTGAATTACAGGAAAAATTAGGTAAACGTTCAAAATCTATTGAAAAAGAACCTGAGAGCGAGAAAGATTTGTTGAAAGCTCGAATTGCCGCTAGAAGAGAAGAGAGAAGGAAAAAAGTCTTAGATTTACTAAAAAAATAAGGAAAAAATAATATTGGTTATATAAATAATTTTTCTTCTACTTTATTTGCTATTTCAGACTCAATTATAGTAGGGCGAACATTTCTTTCAATTGATTCCTCTATTAAATATTCTGTTTTTATTAAGTCTCGAATTGATACCCGGATTGCTTCGCTTCTATTAGGAAATTTGCCTTCAGCCACAAGTATCTCTAAAACTTTTAAATATGATTCAGGTAAGTTTACAGAAATTAACTTTATAAAAATCACCTTAATTATTTTGGTTTTATTTAATACAAATATATACGAGCGTGATATATTTAAAGATTTAGTGGAAATCAACCCCAAGAAATCCGACATAATGCTTTATTGTTTTTAAAAAGTTCAAGAGAAGTGTTGGGTATTAGATTTTGGATATTTGGCAACAAATTATAACCGTTAGACCAATATCAGAAATTTTTGCATGAAAAAATTTTTATATAAGGCTTATATGTTACACGTAACACATAAGTTAATTTCAAGTACAAAAAAAATTAGAAATTGATTTAATATGGCTGATATTGAAACACAATTAAAGGAACACCTAAAGAATGGAAAGGAATGGGAAAAAATGGAAACTCCCGTTGAGGGAGTTAATGTGGTTAAAGTCCCCGCCACAAAATCTAGACCGGCACTTTTATTTTTAGAAATAAATCCAATAAAAGAAGATGGAAAACCTTTAAAAAGAAAAGGTCTGTTTGTTGGCAGTAAAGAGATGCTTATTAAATTTAGCGAAGCTTTAAATGATGACAAGACATTTCAATTAATTGGTGAAATAGAAAAAGTAAATCCAGAAATTTCAAGTAGTCAAGCAAAAAAATTACAAATGTAAAACCTGTTTATTATTTTTTTCTTTTTTTAATTTTATAAGCTCAAATTAAGAAAAAAAAAAGAGTTATTTTTTTATTTATTCAAATACTCACTTTGAAAATTTATCACTCCTCGTACCAATTAGCCCAGTTGAAGTCTCCAAGAAGGTTATATTGAACTCCCATTAAGGTATCTTTGTGGACTTGTTGGACAAAGTACACATAGGCAGGAATATGAGCACTAGTTGCGCCAGTTTCATATCTTACATCATAAATATAAGATTGGACTTTTTCCCATTTTAATAGTTGTGTGGCATAATCAGTTTCAGCTACAGCATCTGCCATTAAAGCTATCAAACCAGTATCATTAATTCGAGAGAAGCATGAACCAGAGGCTAAATTAAATAATGGATCTATCATGTTGTATGGGTTAAGGTAGTCAGGACCCCAACCAACAATACCACCATCCATTTCCCATGGAGTTAGTTCCCCTACATCTAAATATTGACCCCATTCCCTTACAGTAGGTACAACATTTATTCCTATTAATCTCCAGCTGGCTTGGGTAATTAAGGTTAGATCTGTAGCTAAACCACCACCGGAATGCTCATTTAATTCAAATGTCATAAAGTTGTTGCTAGCCCATTGACTTTCACTGGTTCCCGGATATGAACTATCCCAACCTGCTGCTGCTGGCCACATAGTTTTCATTAAATCCCTAGCTATTTCGATTGAAGTAGCATAACCATTGGCTAAAGATTCGTTATAACCATGCCATACTGAAGAATTATGTCCAGGGAAATCACGGGGTACGGCAGGAACGCCATAGAAAGCTTTTCCTTGTTGGATTTCTTCAATAATATAGGTATAGTTCAATGCATAAGCAAGAGCTCTCCTAAATGTAGCGTTGTTTCTCTGGTATTGATGATCACCAGGAACTATCATGTTACCATCATAATCACGCGGACCACAATAGATTTCCATATAGTAGTAGACGAATCCTTCACCGATATCTTCAACATGCATCCCACTTGTAGCTCTGAATTGATCAATATATGTTTTTAATACCCCCGCAACATAGTCATATTGCCCTGCTAACCCGGCATTCATTCTAGCCGTGTCATCGTCAACAAATTTCATAATAATTTGGTCAAAGTATTGGGTTTTACCCCACCATCGTCCATTTCTCTCATATCTTATTTCTCTTCTGGGGGAATGTGACTTCATTTTCCATGGTCCAGTACCAACGAGAATTTCATCTAATTGAACAATCTCATAAAATTTATGAGACGCTGGTGAGATAATGTTGGTTGAGATAAAACATAACAGGTCTAATAGAACTCCAAATGCTCCATTTAAGTTAATGGTGAATTGCATATTAACGTCATCAGCGACAAAACTATCGAAGAGATAGTCACCATTTGGTAAGTAGTATAAAGAAGATGAAAAGCCAAGCTTAGAAGTATCATTAGCAGGAACTAAACCTGATACATTGCTGAACCACATAAGCCTATCAAAATTCCACTTGATAGCTGTAGGTGTTAATGGAGTACCATCATGAAAAAACACATCCTCTCTTATTTGGAAGGTAATACTTGTTGGACTATTCCAAGTCCAATTAGTAGCTAGTTTAGGTGAGGGTGCATAATTAGGATGTTTTGAGAGATCATAATAGACTAAACCTTCAGTAACTTCTTGTTGGTGCCAAATAGAAACTCGATCCCAGGTATCTACGGGATCATTTTTCGCTAAGCCAGGATAATTAGCTGCAAAAATAGCAGTCTTCTTTGCGTCGGCGCTTGTGGCAATTAAACCACCGCCAACAGCAAGGATAACGTTACCGATGCCGGAAGCAGCAAGTACAACAGCCAAAATTATGATTGCTAAATTTTTCTTTTCCATTTCCATAGCAAAAACACTTATTATTTTTTATTTTGTTTTTTTAATATTTTGTTTGTTATTGAGGTAAAAATCTGTCTTTTTTACCTAATTTTTAAATCTAAATTGTAGATTAATTAAAACACGCATATTTTTTATTTAAAACTTTATTTTTATATCTCTTGATAATAAATTTTCCCTACATATCAAAATATTAAGATAAAAATGATTTTCTCAAAATTTCAAGATATTAAAAAAAGGACGATATATCAAGCATTATTCCCACACATCAGAATATCGAGACAATATACAATGGTAATGTTCCTATAGAAAAAAGATTTCTCCTAGAAGATAATCTTCTAGGAGAAACTTCTAGAGAATTCAATACGGAAATATAAAGGAAAAATGTGAGTTGATATAAAAATGACCTTAAGCATGTTTTGTTTAAAGTAATATAATTTGGCATTACGCTTGATTAAATTGCAGTTATTGATCTCAGTTAACTTAAATCCGGAAGATCTGGTATTTAAACCTTTATCTTCCTATGTTTTGAAGAATAAATTTTCCCATATATCAAACTATTAAATAATAAGTAATTTTTCCAAAATTTCAAGATATTAGAAATAAGTTAGTCGTTCCCATATTATTCCCACTCATCAAAATATTATGATGTTTTATCAATATTCCTTTAATTAGGATTCTATAAAACTGTTAAGAATTCATAATTTTATAAAGAAAACTCATATAGTTTGCAAAGAAAAATTTAGGATAAGCAAACAGATCACAAATATTTCTCTCTCTATCAAATTATAGTTATAGAATAAAATGTACTTAAATAAAAAATTATAAATTTATTGAGTTTACATGTTTGAGACTTATTCCGATTTTATAATATTTGAAGTTAAGGATAATGGTAAAAAAAAGAGGTTAAATATAACTGAAGATATATTTCGTCAGAATAACGGGAGTAAAGTATTACACCCTTTACAAGTTGCTATTATAATTAAGGAGGAACTTAGAAGAATATATATATGGAAAGGCATATCATCTTCAGTGAGAAAAAAGTTCATAGCGTCGCGAGTAGCTTCGGAATTACAAAGGAAATTGACAGATTCATCAAACTTTCATCGATGTAAAATAATTGCTATAGATCAAGGAGATGAACCAGAGGAATTCCTGAATGCATTTGGATTTAAAGAAAAGTCTATCCCTGGTGATTCTGAAATTTCTTATAGTTTAAATGAAGATAGTATCCCTCCTAAATTTGATTTTCAGGGTGAAAATAAGCAAGTTAATGCTAAATCTCTTAAAAAATTAAATAACAATTCAATAGAATTTCATTCTTATAAGCAAATAAAAAAAGTCCAAAAATCACGAAGTATTCTGGATAAAGTTCTAAAAGAGGAAATTCCAGTAAATTTCAAACGTGGTTACATCCTAGTAGGAAACAATGTTTTATATAGCCAAATTACAAAAAAGGCAGAAATATTTAATGAAAGTATGGAAGTAAAAGAATGGGATTTGGTTTCAAATCTCCCAAAACAAATCTTTGAACTTGAGGGTCAAAAGCTTCGGATCTATTTAAATCAAGAAGCTACAGAAATCGAAGCAATAGAAATCCTAGAGAAAATCCAATTATCTGTAAATAATAAAGAAAAGAGGAGAGATGTCGATTTTAACATATGGACCGTTAAGCAATTAAAACAATATTGTCATGAAAACAATATTAAAATCATCTCTTCCTATCGAAAAGCCGATATCGTCAGAGTCATTAGGGAATTTAAAAAAATGAATTAGAAAAAATCTTTTAATTCTAAAACATGATTTTGGATCAAGTGTTTCAATTAACAAAAGCAAGTGAAGACTTATTGATATATAATTTGATTCTATTTTTGAAATCGTTTAATTTTTAATTTAGTATTATCTTATTATAATAAAAAAAATGTATAAAATTCTGAAGTTATAGATTTTTATTTAAATAGTATCAATTATAGTGTGATTATATGACTCATCAAGAAGATGGTGTACATTGTATTGTTTGTGGAAAAGACCAATTCTCCCTAGCTCATGATGAATGGATGCGGAGAGCTTTTCCATTTGTGGAGCAAGGTCAGTTAAAAATGTGTTCTGGATGTGGAGCAAAATTCCTTGTTTGTGCTAATTGTGGGGGTTTATATTGTCGTATACACCCTGCTCTTGAGAGTTGGGAACTCCCAGATAAATGTCCTAAATGTGGATGGGTTAATGAAAGCGTAAAAGCCTGGGATGGTACGTCTGCTCGCCATTTTTAAAAGGTTTTCTATATAATGGCGATTTCATTTTAACATTTTTCAAAATGCTATTGTTTTAATTAAAAGATGAATTAATTATTATCTCATTTGTTATTTTATTATTTTTGAGTCAAGAAACTTTAAATTTTAGAATAGCAATAATTATTTTAATAAGAAACTATATGCCATTCACGATGAATTAGCATGAGTACAAACATAAGAGTAGAAATAGCCAATCCGGAGCAAATTGAAGATTTGCAGGAATTAACAAAACAATTAGTAGAAGGATTAGGACAAAAATTTGATCCAAAGCGCTTTGATTGGGGAATTCGTCGCCGTCTTTTCGATCCTCTTCAACGTCACGGGATTCTTATTGCTATTGATGAAGATGATAATTCAGTAGTGGGGATGATCATAGCTGAACTTCGTATTGATCCATTGGGATCATCTGAAGGATATATTAAGCAATTTTTCTTAAAAGAAAAATATCGAAGTAAGGGAACTGGGTCCCTTTTGTTAGAAAAAGCGTTAGAACATCTAAAAAGAATCAAAGTTGAGAAAATAAAGGTAAATATTAATGATAAAGCAATCGAAGCCTCAAATCTATATGAAAAGATGAAATTCAAAAAAGTCTACGAAGTTTTGGAATTAGATTTAACACGGGAGAGCTAAAAGTACAACTTTTTATTTAGAAAAATGAGTTTAGAAATCCCCTGGGTCGAAAAGTATCGTCCAAAGGTTTTTAATGATATAGTAAGTCAAAATATTGCTATTATTAACATCAAGGAATTTATTAAAAAACCTGATATGCCTCACATGATTTTTGCTGGACCTGCGGGAACAGGAAAAACCAGTACTGCATTAATAATTGTAAAGAGTTTCCTCAAGGATGAAGAGATAAGTACAAACCTCTTAGAAGTTAATGCTTCTGATACTGTGAGAATAGATTTTGTTAGAAACATTTTAAAAAACTTTGTAAGTCAGAACATTGTTAAAGATGGTTCCTTAAAGTTTGTTATACTAGATGAGGCTGATAATATCCCTAGTCAAGTTCAACAAGCTCTAAGAAGAATTATTGAGAAAGCATCAATTAATATTAAATTTATCTTATTATGCAATTATATAAATCGTATAATAGATCCAATTATATCTCGATGTGCTGTATTTAGATTTGTGAGTTTACCTAAGGAAAAGATAATTGAAAGATTGAAATATATCGCTGAAAAAGAAAATTTACCAATTTCAAAGAATTTATCAAAAAAATTTTATGATCTCTTATTTTTTATTTCAGGGGGGGATTTAAGAAAGGCTATTAATACACTTCAAATGACTGTTGCTCTCGAACTTGTAGATAATTTAGATTTAAATGAAATTCTTAGAATTTCTGGTTTCATGGATGAGAAGACTTTGGGAGATTTAACTAATACATTGAAGGATAAAGATTTTATGAAATCAAAAGAAATTTTAGAATTAATGGAGACTCTTGACAGTCGCAGTATTATTAGACAAATACTAGAAATTCTATCAAATATCAACATTGATCCGAATAATATGCCTGCTTTAAGATCTTTTATCGGAGAAATTGATTTTCGAATAAGCCAGGGAGCAAATGAACAGATCCAAATTTCAGCCCTTTTAGCAGAAATTATAGAAAATATTAACTAGTGAGAAATTAAGAATTTGAGTGAAGAAATCCCGATATGGAGAATAAAGTATTACCCAAAGAGTTTAGACCAAACATGTGGTCGATTTGAGATAAAAAAAGCATTACAGAATTTTATAACTCAACGAAATTTTCCACACTTATTGTTGATTGGAGCTGAGGGGATTGGGAAAACAACACTTGCAACTTTATTCTCAAAGGAATTTTTAAGTAAAGATTTTGATGCTAATTTCAAGTTAGTTTACGCTAATATTCCTTTAAGTGAAGATGAAAGAAAATTAGCTAGATCAGAAGCATATATATCAACTAGTAAAATAGGAAGTATTGCGGGAAGAAGAATCACCACTCCTGCATTTATCCAAGTTAAAGTTAAGCCTTTTGTTCAATTAAAAGTATTAGGAGACGCCCCCTTTAAAATTTTGATAGTGAAAAATTTTGAATCAATAGGTAATAATCAACAAGGATTTAGAAGATTAATGGAAATTTATGGCTCAAATTGTAGAATGATTCTAATAACCGCAAAAATTTCGAGTATTATTGATCCTATTATTAGTAGATGCCAAATCTTTTTAATTCCTCGGGTTAAATTAGAAGATTTTGAAAACTTTATTAAAAAAGTTGCCGATAATGAATCATTGGAGCTTTCTAATGATAGTATTGCCATATTATATGAAATCTCTAAAGGAAGAATATTCCAAGCAATAGATATTTTACAATTAAGCAGTATATC
>JBHLNR010000030.1:0-27717 GCA_048941385.1 Promethearchaeota archaeon | reverse complement strand
TTCAAGTGAAATTTTTTTACAATATATTTTTCCGGAAATAAAGAATAAATTGTGGCAATTTAGGTGGATAGATCTGTATGCGGGGGAAGGAAATTTAATTTTTCCGATATTAAACAAGATTTCTTCTAAAGATCGAATAAATTTTTTTGAAGAACATGTTTTTCTCTTTGATGTTCGTCCAGAAATGGTAGATCAGTGTGTCGAAAATGCAAAAAATTATGGAATTCCTTCTGATGTCGCTTCTAACAACATCAAACTTCGGAATAATTTAGAGAGCTTCCCGATCTTTTTGAAAGATGAACAATTGCCATTATATCATGTTACAAATCCCCCATATTTATATTTAGGCTATATTAGAAAACACAAAGAAACTCAAGAGTATCTTAAACTTTTTAAGGGGGATAATAATGGCTATCAAGATCTTTATCAGATTGCTATGGCAAACGATTTAAGAAATAATATTGAGCATATGATATATATAATTCCTTCTAATTTTTTGTTTGGGGCATCTGTTTCGAATAAATTTCGCTTAGATTTCCTTAAATACTACAAAATTAATAAGATGTTTATTTTTGAAACGAAAATTTTTGAATACACGGGTACAAATATCTGTATTGGATTTTTCAGTAGAAAAACAACTCCTAAAACTGAAATCATAGAATTTCGTGGAACAAAAATAGAAAAAAAGGGAAATTTAGTAGAACAGAGTTATGTACTCAAGCCTGAATTTAACTATCGCGCTGGCTCTGAATTTGATGAGTTTTTAAGAGAATATCAAGTAAAAGAACCACTCAAGGTTAAATATTATTTATTAAAGAAAGACGTATTGAACAATTCAGGAGAAAATAAATTAGATGTGATTGATGCCAATAATTATCTTAACAATCAGTATAAGAAATTAAAAATAGAAGTGAATGATAGACTAAAACAAATTATCCAATCAAATATATTATATATTCGAACAGTTGATACAGGTTCTTATTATGGAAGAGTTGGGTTAGGTATAATTTCAGAAGATTTTGATGTAAATGGGATTTATGTTTCTGGAAATACTTATAGAACTCATCCAATCCAGATATTCTTTGAGCCAACTATTACATTAACTGAACAAAATTTATTGAAAGATTATTTTAATTTTGTATTAGAGGTTTTTAGAGAGAAATTAGACAGTGGATTTCTCACAACGTATAAATATTCTAATGCCGAGTATACGAGAAAATACTTAGGTTTAACTCAAGCGAGAGAATTGATGCAAACATATCCTTATACTAATATTACTCAGAAGATTAAGGAAAAGTTAGCTGATTTTATAAGAAAGAAGGATTTTGACAAAGTACTAGAACTATTAAAAGCTAGCAAAAAGGAAAGCAATTAATCCAAGATATGCACCTAATTTCAGGATTAGACTAACTTTTTTAAAATCTTTTTTTTCTAAATTACTTCTCATCATAATGATTACAGCATAAGCAACAACGCCTAAACCAAAAAACATTGATATTAAGAAGAATATAGGATTTATTATTTCAGTGAAATAAGGTAATATAAAGAAGATTATAGCAAAAATTGCAAAAATCATAGAAATTTTAGTAGATATTTTAATTCCTATTCTTATAGCAAGAGTTTTAACTCCTTCCTTTTCGTCTCCTTCAATGTCTTCACATCCCTTAATAATTTCTCGTGAAAGTAAGAGGAAGAAAGATGTTAAAAAGAAGAAGTAGATATAAAACGGCACATTCGAATTATTTAAGATGGCACCATAAACAAGGCCAATAGAAAATGATACACTTACAATAATATTTCCAATAAATCCACTCTTTTTACCCCAAGCAGCATATAACCAACCAATGAATACCATAAAAACCGCAATAATAATATTTAGATATCCTTTATTGAACAAAAGTCCATGCAGTATTGCTATAACTAAGCCAATAAGAGCGATGATTATCCATATTATCTTTGCTTGTTTTAACGTTATTGATCCTCTTGGTATAGGTCTTTCGGGACGATTTATTCTATCAATTTCTACATCATAATAATCATTTATGACATTTCCAGAACCAGCTATAAAGAAATAGGTAAAAATTCCCAGTATAATATTGATAATTAATGTAGATGACTCCACTCCGACTCTCGTATTTAAGATGCCAATTATAACAGTTAAACTTCCCATAAGACAGTTAAGAGGGCGGAGAATTTCAAAAGCATCTTTTGGTTTCATATTTTAATACCTTTTAAAAATTAAGGTTTAGCTTATTGTATAATTTTTCTTTTGAGTTTTTCCAGCAGTTTTTATTTCGTCTATAATTTCTTTTAATGATATTCCGTTGTCTTTTAAAACGTTATTCTCAAGGAATGTTCCCATAACAACGATATCAGCTCCTGCTTCTACAAAACATTTCGCATCCTGTTTAGTACTAACTCCCCCACCTGCAATTATTGGTATATTTAAAATACTAGAACACATTTCAATATGCTCTTTAGGGATTCTTTCACTTCCAGAACCTGCTTCTAAGTAGACCATTTTAAAACCAAACATTTCTGCTGCTAAAGCATAAGCAGTAGTTAATTTTGGTTTATTTCGTGGTAATAATTTTGCATTACCAATCCATCCCGCGCTTGCACCCGGTTCAATAATTAAGTAAGCCATCGAAATAGATTCTAAATTAGCAGATTTTATTGTATATGAGGCTAAAGCTTGTTCACCTATAATGAAGTGAGGATCTGATGAATTCAATAAAGACATGAAAAAAATGGCATCTGCATATTGAGAGATATTACTGACTCCACCAGGGAATATGATTATAGGAACTTTTACTCTCTCCTTTATTGATATAATTGTTTTATCCACAAAAGTCTGATTAAAAACAGTACTTCCACCTACTAAAATGGCATCTGTACCTGCTTCTTCTGCATATACAGCCATTTTTGCTGCTTTATTTGGGCTCTGTCTTATTGGGTCTGGATCTATTAGGGAAAAATGTAGAGCTCCTTCATTATTAATTTTTTTAATAATATATTCATAAGTACTCTTTTCAATATATTCATCAATTACTATATCAACCATATAACCACGTCTTTATACTTTTTCATTTTTTTTAGTATTAACAATCATTTTTTTTATTTTATCATAAATTCCAATAACTCTTTCCTTCCATTCTTGAAAATCAGCAAGCTGTTCAGGAAAAGTTTTATATAGTCTAGAAATTTCATTCATTTTTATTCTTAAATAATTTAAATCCAATAATAATTTTGGACGGGAAATTCCTCTAAAAGCTTTTATTGCCATATTTACTAATGATAAATTTAATCCACCCTTGGACGATATTTCTAAAATCTCATCTCCAGTAAGTAAATCACGTTCTAATCCAAAATTTAAATCGTTATTTGAAAGGTGTTGTAGAACAATTCTTAGTAGATCTAAAGCAGCAAATTCCGCACCGAAACTCGTCATTACACTATGGTTATAACCCCATAATGTATTTATGGAATAATCTTCCTTTTCGATGGCAGTAAGTGCTGAATTCGCAGCAAAATATCCCGCTCTCATTGAAGGATCAATTCCCCCACCATGAAGTGGATTCACTTGGCAAGCAGAATCCCCAATGAGCATGATACCATTATCAGCACAAGACCATAATGGTCTTCTTACAGGAACAACACCTCCACCAGAAGAAATAATTTCAAATTTAGATGCTTTAATAAATTCTTCAAATACATTCCTTTGATAAAAATTTTTTACTTTTCCTTTATAATCCATAAAAGCTCCTAAGCCTATATTAACAGAGGATTCATTTTTTGGAAAATACCAGATATATCCTCCTGGAGCCTTTTCTTGATCTAGGATTATTGTTATATATTCAGGATCTTGTACTTCCTGGTCTTTTGGTGAAAATTTAATTATTTCACGATAACATAATATACTGTCTGCTTTAGAAATGGTTTTTTCAATAAGATTACCCCGTACAAGTTTTCTTATAGGAGAGTAAAAACCACTAGCATCAATTACTATCTTTGATTTTAATTCAATTTTTTCTTTATTCTCTACTTTTACTCTTAAACCACTAACAGATCCATTATTATAAATTAAATCCAAGGCCATAGTTTTATCTAAAAATTGATTAACTCCTGCATCGATAGTTTCGTTCAATAATCGTTGACCAAATTCTAATCTATTTACTATATACCCCGCTTGTTTTGGATCGATTAAGGTTAGACATTTTTTTAGATTAGGTGAATAAAGTTTTGCTCCCTTTATATGGCACGATAATTCCTCACTTTTTGGATGATTTATGTTTAAAAGACCGAAAATTTCGTTTCCTACAGCATCACCACATATCTTATCTCCTATTTTATCCCTTGGTTTTCCATCGATAAGACATACATTTAAACCGTTTTTAGCTGCGAACCTTGCGGCAGTGGTACCACCGGTACCCGCTCCGACTACAATAACATCAAACGATTTTTGTATGTTTTCCATGGCAATAGGCTTTTAATCTTTACTTAATTTTATAATTTTTATAGTAAAATCAATTAAATTGTTATAATAGAGTTAATAAATAGATAATTAAGGTACTACCAAGGGGAACAGTTAAATCATCAAATGTGCTAGGGGAAATCAATTCAACTACTGTCGCAATAGCACTAGTAATTAGTGAATATGAAATGATTGTTAAAAAAGAGAGTGGTTCCTGAAAAGTAGTAATTAATAAACCAAATAAAAAAAATGAGATAAAACAAACAATAAACGCAGTAAAGAAAAAAGTTACCGAGCCTTCAAGAGTCCTCTTTGAATTTGTCCAAGGTAGGCTAATACCTATCTTTCCCCAATTTTTCCCTACAACAGAGGCTAATGTATCAGCAACGATCATTATCAAAACTCCTGCGATAGGAAAATAAAAATTATCGGGAGCAATTATACCAAAAATTAAGACTAAAGAGGTGATTGAAAGGCAATAAAAGAATGGACCTTGAAGAAAAGCTCTCTTTAAACCCTCTTCTTGTTCTTCAGAGATTGCTTCGTACAAATCTTTCAATTGTTTTACCTTTGATTCTTTCGAGCTAAAATATACAAATAATGTTAAAGTCCCTGCAATAATTGTTGGCCAATAAGGCCAAAAATAAAACGGAGAGCTTAATATTGCTAACCCTGCAAACATGTGAACTGATTTACGTGCTGAAAATTTCGAAATTTTCCCTTTTTTATATAAAGTTAAAGGTATAAAGATTGTCAGAAGTATGTAAATATAAGCAACAAATACTACAAACAAATCCCATAAGAAATTGTATGCCATAATTAACTTATACTTTATTTAATAAACCAAAAAAGAATTGGTACCAATAAAATCTTACTAATAGAAAGGATTTTATTACTTTAAAGAGTATGATTGATATCATAATAGATCTGGAAAAAAAAGTCGAATATTTAGAGCTTGGTTGGAGGATTTCCTCTTAAAAGAACCTTAAAAAAATGTAAAAAAAAATTTTTGAATATTGATAAAAAATTAAAGAAAAATAATGGAACAAGTTATTTATTCGAGTAATTCTGCTCCAAGTTCCATTGCGAGTCCTAAAACCTCTCCATAAGCAATTGCGTCCTGAAGATTTCCCTCAATGACAAGATCACCCGACATATATGCGCTAGTGGAATCGATCTCGCCTGAACTTAATCCCGTCCATGTTGCTTGTGCGGCCTTCATAGTAACAGATGCTTCATCACTAGCTCCCTTACCATAAGCAACAGTTCCTTCCCCAAATTTCACCCAATATATAAAATCTTGATCTGTTACTTCCATTTGGGCAACAACAGTATCAATATCTTCTAATTCTTCTTTCAGTTCATCGTTTTCGTCTGCAAGTTGCTTCATGAATTCAAACATTTTAAGGGCATCAGAAGGTTCGCCTGGACCTTTTTCCCTCATTGCTTTTAAATCATTAATTAAATCTTGGTCAACCATTTTGTAAATCAACCTAATATTTTTTTTATAGGTTGAATTATGCAATGTCAATTAGTTTTAAAGTTTTATTTAAAATCTTACATTTATGTCAAAAAAGAAACTTTCGATTAAAATAAATAATTGAAAATATTTATCTTAAACAACAATTCTTGTATTTTTTCCCGCTACCACAAGGGCAAGGTTCATTTCTACCAATTTTTTTAGTTTTAATCTGTAATTTGGAATTTATTTCATTGCTTTCTTTTATCTTTTCTGCTAATATTTTGAAACGATGTAAATTTTTAGTATAAAATTTTTTCCATCCTTTACATAAAACGCTTATAGAATCTAAATTTTGATAACCATTATATCGGAATTTTTGACAATCTCCATGACATAGATAAATGAAGGGGCACTCTTTACATGTTTTATTCCATATCGATTTTTGGGAGCCAAACTCATTAAATTTTTTAGAATTAATAAAATCTTCCCAAGTACCTGTTTTCACATTCCCTAGCAGGAGATCTTTTTGAACAAAAAAATCGCAAGGATAGACATTCCCATCATATTCCACAACGAAGTATTGACAACAATTGTTCCCCATATAACATACACTATAAGTTCCATATACAAAGTAATTTAAGATTGAATCAAATAATCGAATAGAGACTTTATTGACATCAGTTTTTATCCAAACATCAAACAACTCGCAAAGAAATGCTCCCCAATCTTCTCCTGTAATTGAGTAGGCTTTTAGATTATAATTTTCGTCAAATTCAACGCAAGGTATGTATTGATGAAAATAAAATTGGTTTTCTTTCAGATATCTATAAACTTCAGTAGCTTTCTTTACATTTTTATTGTTAACTAATGTAAGAATGTTGAATTCAACATTGTTTTTTTTCAAGTGTTTTATTCCACGCATAACTAGATCATGAGTAGGTGTATTTCCTATCGTCTTTCTATAGAAATCATGAATATATGGGGGACCATCAAGACTAACACCAAGAAGAAACCTATATTCAGCAAAAAATTTTGCCAATTCATCTGTAATTAAAGTTCCATTAGTTTGAAGCCCATTACTTATCATAGCTCCGGGAGGTGCGTGTTTTGTCTGGAGCTCTACAACGCTTTTCCAAAATTTAAGTCCTAATAATGTAGGTTCACCTCCTTGCCAACCAAATGCATATTGTTTGTTTTGATCAGTTTGCATATAACTAGCAATCATTGATTCTAACACACTCTCTGACATTCTTGGTTTAGATTCGACTTTATCGAGATGATCAATATAAAAACAATACTCACATCTTAAATTACAATCTGCTGAAACTGGTTTTATCAATAATGAGAATAGTTTCATTTTTTATTGGTATTTATGTTTTAATTTACTTTCCCTTAATCTTTATTAGCATAACATTATTTCTTAGTAGCGGGAGATATCTTTTAGGAAGAATTTTATCAAATATTTGCACAAGTAAATCCTCATGTATTTCAATTGTATTATTCTTTTTAATCTCCTGTTCAAGTTGGGAATTAGTTATTTTTCGAATAGAAAAGGGAATATTTCCCATAATATGAGAATACATGCTTTTTCCCTTGCTAATCCACATAATTTCAGTATCCCCTATCATATCTTTCATTCCTGAACGATTTTCAATTAAATCTAAGTGATCATCAGTAATTACACCATCGTAAGGAATTCCAAGGCGTTCAAACTGTTCAATAGGAGAATCATTCTTTTTCATTTCTCCAATCAATGCCTTTATCATCACTTTCTCAATTTCAGAATTAACTATTGGATGTTCTTGTTGAGGATCATTTTGAAGATCAAAAAGTAAACTACCAAAAATAAAAGGATTTAAATATCTATGTCTTGAAGCCATTCTCATAAGTTTAATCCCCTTTGTAAAACTAAATGGTTCAGCTAAATCTATTGTTTTTAACTCATTGATTGAAAAAAATCTATTCATATGGGTTGGCATAAGTGTATATTCATAAAGGGGCTGATTTAAAAGATTTGTGGGACCTCTCATGTAAACATATCGTCCATCTGTAATATTTACATGTGCTCCATGAGTCCCAAATATTAAATGATCCCTTACTTTCACATCTGAATTAATTGTTTCTTTTAAAACTTTACCCTGCATGTCATCTGTACGGTTTATCCCAAAAAACTCAATAATTGTAGGTACGATATCTGTAGTTTGTACTAAAGCATTTCTTCTCTCATCTTCCTTACCTGATCTTGGATCCCAAATGAATAGTGGAATTTGTGCGATTTCATTATAGATGGGTTGTACTCCTTTTGCCCACCAATCCTTTTCTCCTAAAAGAAAACCATGATCAGTAGTAACAATAAGCATTGTATCTTTCCACATATCTTTCTCATCCATTATATCGAGGAGATTACCAAGATAAGTATCACACATGCTAATTGAAGCGGCATATTCTTTTCTCATATGTTCTACTTGCTCTTCCGTCTCTTTTACTATCCCATAATTCGGCCAGTCAAAATGAGGACCGTTATATTCATGTTTATATAAATCTTTATACTTCTGTTGTGTAAAAAAGGGCTCATGAGGGTCAAATGTTTCAATATGAAGAAGCCAGTTTTCTTCTGCATGATTTTTTTCAATGAATTCCATTGCCAATTTAAAAGTTTCTGCCTGAGGTTGATCTTCCTCTCTTTGCATATACTTTCGATTTACCCAATCTTGTCGCCAATGAGGCCAATTTTGCCGCATATTAGGTACAGTTTCAGGAATTTTCGGATCTCTCACTTCTCCTTTCCAAGGATCTCCTTCATGACCTCTAACAATTTCCCACGAGTTAAATCTATTATGATATGTGCACCCCCCATCCTCCCAATAATGGTAATGATCGCTTACAAGATGAGAGTAAACACCATTTCTCTTTAATATCTCGGGCATTGAGTCATCAAATGGTTCCATAGGGCCCCAACTTCTGTGTAAGAAGTTATGTCTCCCTGTATGAAGTTCTCTTCTTGCAGGAATACACATTAAACTCCCACAATAACAATTGTCAAAAGTAACAGTTTTTTCTGCTAGCCTTTTGAAATTTGGTGCATGTATCCAATTATTACCATAAGGCAGTAAAAATCTTTTATTTAAGGTATCAAATAAAACAAAGATTACTTTCATGTTTGTCTACCAATAGAATCTATGACTTAGAATGTTTAGTCTATTTTATTCTATTTGATTAATTTAGATTTAACTCAAAATTTCGTTAATTAAGTAGCATGGCAAATTTCATTAATTAGATAAATTTATAATTCTCAATGTCTGCAAACCAAGATGATTCTGATTCAGGAAAGATTTATGAAAGAGCATTATATTATGGATGTGGTTATTCTTTTGATGATCTAAAGAAGCCTAAAGTCGCAATTGTTAATTCATGGAATGAAATTAACCCAGGACATATCCATTTACGTAAGTTAGCTGAATTTGTTAAACAAGGAGTCAAAGAAGCAGGTGGCACGCCTATGGAATTTAATACGATAGCTTCCTGTGATGGGATCGCAAATTCAGGGAATTTTTCAAAATATATCTTACCAACTAGAGAAATAATAGCCGCTTCAGTTGAATGCACAATAAAAGCATATAATTTTGATGGAATGGTATTGTTATGTTCTTGTGATAAAATTATCCCGGGAATGCTTTTAGCAGCTGTCAGATGCAATATTCCAACAATATTTTTGACAGGGGGGATAATGGAAGCAAAAACGTTTAAAAGTGGACCTCTTAAAGGTAAAACTTATGTAGCCTCTGATGTAAAAGAGGCAATTGGTCAATATTTAGCAGGACAGTTGTCTAAAGATGAGTTATTTTTAATTGAAACTCAAACATGTTGCTCCCCAGGGGCTTGCAATATGATGGGAACTGCAAATACAATGGCATGTATCGTAGAAGCTATGGGGCTTTCTTTACCTGGTTGTGCCACAATGAGTGCAATTAGTAAGGAAAGAGAAATAATATCAAAAGATTCTGGCAGAATCATTATGAATATGATTAATGAAGATACTAAAGCATTAGATCTTATTACACCTAAATCTATAGAAAACAGTATAAAAGTCGCCTTGTCATTTGGGGGATCAACCAATATGGTCTTACATATGTGCGCACTTTCCCATGAAATTGGAGGATCTTTGACTCATTTTGACTTTGACCCTTTGAGTAAATCAGTTCCCTTACTAGCAAAATTAAAACCTGCATCTGAATACAATCTCACAGAATTCCATGAAGCAGGGGGTGTTGGGGTATTAATGAAAAAATTATCATCCATTTTGGATTTATCCACTAAAAATGTTTTAGGAATTTCTTTAGAAGAATACTTAGATTCTATAGAGATTGATGATTATCAAATAATTCGCAATTTTGAGGACCCGATAGATTTTGAAGGAGGTATTGCAGTTCTTAAGGGTAGTTTAGCTCCAGAAGGAGCACTTGTCAAACAAAGTGCTATAAGTACTAAAATGAGATACCATAAAGGTCCCTCAAAAGTTTTTGATTGTGAAGAAAATTTAAAAGAAGCTTTGATAGAGGGTAGTGTAAAAGAAGGAGATGTATTAGTTATTAAATATGAGGGTCCTAAAGGATCGCCTGGAATGAGAGAGCTATCTATACCTGCAGCTATTCTTGTAGGAATGGGCTTAGGTGATTCAGTCGCAATAATTACTGATGGAAGGTTTTCTGGGGCTACAAGGGGTCTGTGTATCGGACATGTGTGTCCTGAGGCTATTGAAGGAGGACCTATAGCTATTATTCAAGATGGAGACGAAATAGAAATTGATATTGATAATCGAAAATTAGAAGTTTTAATTTCAGAAAGTGAAATTGAAAAACGGATTAAAAAATGGAAAAAACCTGAAGAAGGGATTAAAACAGGCTATTTAAGTATTTATAAAAAAATCGTAAGTTCTGCGAAATATGGAGCATATTTACAATAACATTTTTTAATTATGATGGATGAGAATCGTATACTAGAAATTTTAAATGAATTATCTTTTCCAAGGTTATCAGGAACCCAATTTGAGCACGATGCTTATGATAAAGTGAAAAAGAGAATAGAAAGATTAGGTCTTTCTCCGAAAAGTCAAGAATTCGTTTTCAGTACTTTTTATTCAAGATTCTATCCACGATTCACTTTAACACTGTTAAGTTGGTTGCTTTTAGTTTTATCTCTAAATTTGAATTTATTATTCAACCTAGTAAATCTTTTTCTAATCGTAATTTTTATTATAATTGTAATTAAACTTACACGGACTCCCGAAAAAATAAAATTAGGATATATATACCAATCACAGAATTTATTTTTAAAAATTCCATCAAAATCACAGGATGAAAATGCAGATCATAATATACTACTCTTCTCTCATCTAGATTCGAAAGGGCAGAGATTCTCTATCAAAATTCGTATCCAATTATATTATTGTTGGATTATCACATTTCCTTCAGGACTCATAATTATTCTTCTAAATTCTTTTTATTTAAGCGAAGTTTCTATTTTCTTATACATTTTAGAAGTTTTTGTATTAAGTATTAATCTTATAGCAATAGTTTTTCTATGGATTAATATAACCAATAATAAATCTCCAGGAGCAATAGATAATGCTTCTGGAGTTTCATGTGTTTTAGAGATATTACGTCATTTTTCTGATCCAAAAAATAGACTAAATAATATTACATTATGGTTTGTTTTTACTGGTGCAGAAGAGTCTGGGACTATGGGAGTAAGAAATTTTTATTATATTATTAAGGATTTTGATAGAGAGAAGACATACATAGTTAATTTTGACTCAATTGGTAAAAAAGTGACTTTGTGGGATCATGGTCTCCTTAATAATAAATATTATAAATCTTTTAATTATATTTTAGAAAATAGAGAGATAATGAATTTAGCGAGGAAAACACATAGATTATATATTGGTACATATAGTGATGGATTATTCTTATTGAATAAGAAATTCAAAGGTATTGGGAATGGAGACAAAAGTAATAATAATTATATTCATTCTAAAAATGATAATCTTGAGTTAATTGATGTAAAGGTTATAAAAAAGCTCAGTAAATTTTATAATATTCTATTACATGAAGTTGATATTAATTTAAATAAATAAAATTTTAGTGCTGATTAGAAATACAAAATAAAAGCAAAGATTTAGGAATTGTTCTGACTCCCCCTCAAACAGTAGAATATATTATTTCAAAATTAGGAGAAATAAAAGGAGAACATAAAATCTTAGATCCATGTGTTGGAAATGGAATTTTTGTAGAAAAACTAATAGAAAAAGGAATCGCCAGAACACAAATATTTGCTTATGATATAAATTCGGATTTTAAAGAGGATATTCAAAACTTAGGAGTTAATTTCAAGGTGCAAGACACACTTCTGGCGATCTTTCCTAACTCCTATAATGAATTTGATTTCATTCTAGGAAATCCTCCCTACCTAAATAAAGCAAGTGCATATGTTCGTAAAAATAAAGGTAAGCTGAGAAGTATCTATGGAAAGATCAATGCACATGAAACCTATTCTATGTTTATCGTGAATAGTATTTGGCGTTTAAAGGAAGGAGGTAAATTAGGTTTCATTACAAGTGATTCATTCTTAACTTTAAGTACTCATACCAAGTTAAGAAAATTTATTCTAAACAACTGTTTAATTAATCAAATACTTCTAGCTCCGAAAAATTTATTTGATAATCAAAGTGTTAGCACAAGTCCCGCAATTATTATATTAACTAAATACACAGGGAAAAATAATTTAGAAAAAAGACTTAATAATGAAATGATAATTATACCCCGAGTTAAAAACGAAGCTGAATATAATAATCCTCCTGAAATTCATATAATAAAGCAAAAAAAGTATTATTTACTACCATTTAACATATTTTTCACTGATTTAGAAGAAGAAATCATCGATCTATTTGAAAAATCACCAAGATTAGAAGAATTTATAAAAGGATTTATCGGGATGCATACTCACAATAATTTAAAATATATTGCTGCTATAGAAGGTACAAATTTAGCCCAAATCTTTAAAAACCGAAATCTCAAAATACAGAATGAGGAAAATAAACATAGAATCATATCTAGAAAGGAATTAAATACAGAAAGATGGAAATCTTACTTAAAAAGAGGGGGCGCTGACCAATATTATCGTCCAATAATGGAAGCATTAGAGTGGGGAAGCAATTCAATTCCGATCTATGGTATACCCAAAAACGTTCCGTTTGAAGAAGAAGGGATTGTTATAAGTGGCGTAAGCTCAAGATTAGCTGCAAGATATATGCCAAAAGGATGTTATTGGGATTCAAATAAAGCTATAGGTTTTATTGTCGAAAACGATTCAATCTCTATAGAATATGCTCTTGGATTATTAAATAGCTCCTTATATAATTATTTAGCAAAAGGGATAATAAACAACACTAATAGCATCCAATTAACCGGAATTCACGCTTTACCCTTTATAGAACCTAAAAATCAAATTAAAGAAAAAATCGAAACTCTCGTGTCCTCTATTATTAAAAATAAGAAGATAGATATAGAATATGACTATTCCGAGGAACAAAAAGAAATTGATGAGCTAGTCTTCCACTTTTATGCAGAAAAATTTAATCTATCTCATGATTTAAAGAAAAAATTAGATAGAGAATATTCTATTTACAAAAATTAAAGTTTTTCTCCTTTTATTTCTTCTTCATATTGTTTTCTTTTCTCTGTCAAATATTCTGGTATTGGAACATCCCACCAACCAACAGCAGGAGATCCTGTATAAGGGTATTCTCTCTGAACTTTTATTTCTATTACCGCGGGTTTTTTTGATTTTGCAGCTCTTTCAAGAGCGGGAACAATCTCTTCCTTTTTAGAAATTTGTTCCGCATAACACCCAAAGGCTTTGCCAATTTGTGAAAAATCAGGAGAATATGTATTTCCATCTTTATCCTCAAACGCAGTTCCATAACCTCTATCTTCACCAAAAGCTGCCTGTTGTAAATCTTTAATCGCAATCCATCCGTGATTATTTAAGACTACAAAGAAAATATTCTCCAGACCAAGCTGTACTGCTGTAGATAATTCTGAAATAGTCATCATAAAATCTCCATCACCGACAAGAGCAACCACCTGTTGGTGTGGGTTACCAATATCTATTACACCTAACTTAGCTCCGATTGCTGCTGGAACACTATAACCCATAGTTGAAAAACCCCCTGCTGTAAGACATGTTTTAGGTTTATAAAATTCTAATTCTTGGAGCATTTGAGCTTGTACATTTCCGGAACTAGTCACAATAATCGCATCTTTATCAAAAAAGGTTCTAATCTCTTTTAAAACAGTAGAAATTGTTACTGGCACTTTAGAATCATGCCTATTTTCTTCGAGAAATTTAAACCAGTTATCTTTTTCTTCTTGAATTTCTTTAAAATAATCTGTATTCTTGTAATCTTTTGAATAATCTGTTAATTCTTCTAAAATCTGAATTAAACAAGCTTTGGCATCACCGACAATTCCTACACTAACAGGATAATTCTTACCGATTTCATGTGGATCTATATCTATGTGAATTAATTTTGTTGGAGGAATTGAAAAACTAACACCATCTTTGTATGAACTTGCAGTTTCATCAGCAAATCTACAACCGAGTGCGACAATAACATCGGCTTTTGAAGCCATTGCTAATCCAACTGTCGTACCTTTAGAGCCTGCTGACCAGCAATAAAGAGGATGAGTATTATCAATAATATCTTTTCCCATCATGGTGACTATTACTGCAGCACCGATTTTTTCTGCTAATAATTTTACCTGTTCACTCGCATCTGAAGAAATTGCCCCCCCACCTATAAATAAAACGGGTCTCTTTGAGTTTTTAATTAGATCAACCGCCTTCTTTATCATCTCAGGGTCTCCTCGTATTCTTCCCGATGATCTTCTTTCTAAAGGTTCTGGGATATTGATATCGATTGAATTTGCTTGTACATCCATCGGGAGATCAATGTGAACTGGGCCCTTCCTTCCCGTTAATGTTATATTAAAAGCTCTTTGCATAACTGTTGGTAATTGTCCTACAGTATCCACTTCAAAACTGCGTTTAACAATAGGTTCCAAAATTTTAGGCATGCTCGAATCCTTTTTTCTTTCAATTTCTTGTAATACTCCTTTCCCTCTCATATGAACATGAGTATCTCCTGTTATTACTAGACATGGGAAAGAATCTACATAAGCATCCGCGATTCCAATTGCAGTATTAATCGCCCCAGGACCAATTGAAGTAAAAACACATAATGGTTGACCAGTAACTCTATAATACCCCACTGCGAGATGTACTCCGGACATCTCTTGTTTAGGTTGAATTAATTGAATTTTATCCCTATCCTTGTAAAAGGCGTCTACAAGTGGAAGGTTTCCATGGCCAGGGATCCCAATGACATACTTAACACCCTCTTTAAGTAGATATTTAGAGATGATTTCTCCTCCTGTATATTTGGGCATTATTATCACGATATTTAGTTAAGATTCTTATATTTTATTAGGGATATTAACAAAGAATGTTAATGAATCAATAATTTTAAAGAAGATAATATAATTGTTTTTGAAAATTCTTTATGCCCTTTCTTTTTATAAGGTAAATAACAAGAGATAGACATATACCCTTAATAATGAGTTTAATATTACTTAGCTGAGAAAGAAAGTGCCATCTACTTTAGAAAAGATACGGGTTTTAGGAGAAAACTCAAAATATGATATATGTGCTAGTACGGCTTCAAGTCGAACTGATAAATATCCAAAACTTTTTGGAGATACAAAAGAATGGATAGGTGCTACAGCAAGTGGGGGAATTTGCCACAGCTATACACCTGATGGCAGATGTATGAGTCTTTTCAAAACTCTATATACCAATAAGTGTATCTATGATTGTACTTATTGCTTTTCTCACAGTTGTAAAAAGAAAATGAGTTTTACCCCTGAAGAATATGCTCGTACATTTATGAAACTGTACTCAATGAATGTCGTTGAAGGAGTTTTTATCTCGTCAGCAGTTTGTGGAAGTGCTGATAAAACTACTGAAGAAATGCTGGAAGCAATTCGACTTCTTCGATTCAAATATAATTTTCGAGGGTATGTACATTTCAAGTGTTTACCAGGTACAAGTCAATATTTACTTAGAGAAGCAATTTCTCTTTCAGATCGCATCTCACTCAATACAGAAGCTTCTACCAAGGATCATCTTTCTGAAATTGCAGCACAAAAAGACTTCAAAAACGATATAATATTACGACAACGCTGGTTAAAGAGTCTCCGTGTAAAAAATAATGAAGAAACTCTAAAAGAAATGAAGGATCTAAAACATGACAACTTGAATAAATTAGATTTTCAAGAAAAGATGATAAAAGAAAGAAGAGAAAATGGATATAGGGCATTTCGCTGGGATGGGGCTCCAATTCTAAACAGTGGTCAAACAACTCAGTTTGTTATAGGTGCTGCTGAATCGGAAACGGACTTAGATCTCCTTAATATGATAGATTGGCAATATCGCACTGTTGATATAAGACGTGCTTATTTTTCAGCATTTATACCTATTGAAGGAACACCTCTGGGGGATAAAAAGGCAGCTCCTTTAGAGAGAGAACATAGGTTATATCAAGCAGATTGGCTTTTAAGAATTTATCATTATAAATTGAAAGATTTGAAAGATATCATTAATGAAGAGGGTAATTTACCAAAAGGAGATCCAAAACTCCATTTTGCTAGAGAATATTTTAAAGAGCACGATCTTGTAGATCCCAACATTGCCTCATACCAAGAACTTTTACGTGTTCCGGGAATTGGACCTATTTCGGCTAAGAGAATCATAAATTTACGTAAAAAAAAATTCGAATTCACCCGCAGAGAGGATTTGAAATCTGTTGGTGTTGTTCTAAAGAGAGCTGATCCATTTCTCAAAGTAAGTGGTAATAGTCAAAAAACCATATTCAGTTTCATTGAGAATGAAATTTCAAAAGAGGTCCATAAAAACATATTATGAGTTGTAATAATTCTCACGATCCTCTTCAAGTGATTGGTCGTTCTAGAGGATATTCAAAAAAAGAATTAATTGAATATTTACCTCGTCATTGCAATTTCACACCAACTCTTATCCGAGAAATTAATAAATTATCTGATGTTGTTTTACGGAACATGGGTACTCCTTTTGCTCGTAAAATTATTAAAATGGTTAAAGAGATCTCTCTTGAATCATATCGAGCAAGACAATTCACACGAACAGAAATTAATAATAAAGGAGTTCTATATGGAATTGTACTTCTTAAGCATAAGGTAATAGATAGTGTCCTAAATTATTTTCATGAACGGTGGCCTCAATGTATAATATGCTTGTATAATGAACATACGTACCAAACAAGTGTGATTAATGAGAAAGGAATCATTAGAGAGTATAAATCACCTCTCAATAAGGTTGTAGAAGAAGTAAGTAAGAATCGCCCTGTTATACCTTATTTTGAAGATATTCAATTTTCAGGAAGAGAAATATTCAAATCGCTTTATGGGTCTCAAAATATTACGGAGCGTGAAAATCCAAGGTTTTTCAAGAGTATGATCCCCAATAAGTGTTATGAATTACCTGGGATGAGAAATGGAGTAGAAAAACATTATGTAAAAAAACAAAAAGCAACTCAAAATAAAACTATAGATGATTTTTGCTTTAAAATGAAAGAATAAAAATATATCAACAGTGCTCTTTTCTAAATTATAGAAGCAAATAGATCTTTTAAAACAATTTTTTTGGGGTTTAAATAGAATAGGACGGGATGTCATGGGGAGGAAGTTCGGGGAAGAATTGAATTTCGTGAGCACAAGGGTTCCAAAGAGCAAAAGAAAGGAGTATAGGGAAGCAATTAAAAATTTTGTGGAAAATCGTTTGACTATGGGTAATGCAGTAATTTACATTTCTTGTTTTTATTTAGTTATCCTTTAATAGTAAATCTCTAAATTTCATACTCTTTTTTAGGTTTAATTTTCCCTGAAAATCACCAATGATCTCCTTTTTTTGACATTTTTGAAAAGATTTATTAGTTATATCTTATTAATGTTTTTGACAGAAAAATCTATTTTTGAAATCTAACTAAATTAAAAATATGAGGGAGGAAAATGGATAAAGAGAATATAGAGAAATCTAAAGATCTGATTAAAGATATTTCCCAACTTAATAAAATACGACAAATCGAAATTGCTGAGGATATTGACGAATTATTAGATGAATTCCCGGAGGAATGAGAAAAAAATGGTAATTACTCAAGAGAGGTTTGAAAAAGGTTTAAATTCTCTTATTGGTAGATTTTCGAGAGATATAAAGAAGATTTATTACGCGTTAATTTTTCAGGTTTTGTTCTTTCTTGTAGTGATAAGTTTAACAACATTTACTTCAATTAATCAAGAACAAATACTTTGGGTTGCTTCAATAATAGGGATCGCAGGAATTGGAATTACGGCTGATTTTGATCATCTAAAGAAAGCTCTAGAAGATGGGTTTAATGACCTGAAAAGCCTTAAAAGAATAAGAAAAATTTTAGGAGCTATTCCAGAGATGTTGGTATTATCAGAGACTCCAGATGAAGATCGGAAAAAGTTTGCGGTATTACTCAGAAAAACTCTTAAGAAAGCACTTCTCACCAGCGATCCTGCAAGTTTAATGCAAGAGGTTACAGATGTTCTCGAATAGGTTTATAAGGTATTTATTGCTTCATTAACGGGAAGATCTAATAATCTAAAATAACTATTATTTTTTTATAATCTAAAATCCAGTTATAGCTGGATTAGTTAGGATTTCAAATATCTGAATTTCATACTCTTTTTCAGGATTAATTTTCCCTGAGTGAATATTTGTCTTTTTTTCAGAATTAACTTATATGATGGAAGCAAAAAGATCTTTTGCAGTTTTGTAAGCTTCAATTTCTTCAGGTAATAGCAGTAAATTTTCACCGATTAGATTCATTTTGCTAATTTCGTCACTATTTGATACAAACCCTAATAATTTTACGTTCTTTTCATTAATAGAAGCCACTTCTTTTTCTAAGATATCTTTTACATTATTTGGAAAGCGATTTCCTATGATCCAAATATTTTCAAATAGGAGGTTTACTTCTTTGGTTACTTCTATTATCCGTTTCATAGTATGGAATCCCATTTTTGAAGGATCAGTTACAATTACTAAATCAGTAACATTTCTCCCCGTTTTTCGAGCGAAGTACTCTAATCCGGCAGGCGCGTCAATAAGGACAAAATCATAATTCCTTGAGAGGATGTCAATTATACGTTTCAGGTAATTATTAATACTGCAATAGCATCCTTCCCCTTCTCCTCTGCCCATTTCCAAGATATCGAACTTATCCATTTCAATTAGGGCATCAAATACCTCAGATTCAACAATTTGATCCTTTGAGACGTCCAGAGGTATTAGTCTCTTTTGAATTTTCTGTTTAAATTCAGCCATTTTTCCCCCGACTGTTTGTTTAAAATGAATTTCTTTCCCGATTATATCCCCTATGTTGGCATCAGGATCGGCGTCGATGACAAGGATGTCTAGGTCTGGATTCTTTTCGAGAAGGTATTTGAGCATCAAGACGAGGAGAGTCGATTTACCAACACCTCCTTTTCCTGAAAAAGAGATTATTTTTTTCATAAGTTGCCATATAAAAATTATATTTTATCTTCAAGTAAAATTAGTTGAACTAAAATTAAAAAGATATATTAAATAATTAAAAAGATTAAGCTGGTTTCTATGAGGAAAAATTAACTAGTTTAATATAGTAATTAATAAATAATAGAAAAATAAGGAGAAATTATGGTTATACGAGAAATTAAGATAAATGAGATGGATAAACTATTAGAGCTGTATACTCATCTGCATCGGAAAGATGTTCCTCTACCGGAGGAATCGAGATTGCTATCTATTTGGGAAGAAATTTCTACCAATCCTCGATTACATTATTTTGTTCTAGAGCATGATAACGAACTTATCTCTTCTTGTACACTTTCTATTATACCTAATCTAACTCGGGGAGGACGACCCTACGGACTGATTGAAAATGTGGTAACTCATGCAGATCATCGAAGACGCGGATTTGGGAGCTCAATTCTCCAACATGCTCTTAAAACAGCGTGGAAAAATCAATGTTATAAAGTGATGTTATTAACGGGCTCAAAAGATCCAGCTATCCATCATTTTTATGAGAAGACTGGATTTGAAAAGGGAGTAAAGACTGGTTTTGTTGCTAATGCACCTGATTATTCATAATAAGAGTGATGTAGACCTGAAAAGAATTGTTAAGAGCTTAAAAGGAGTTGTATTCGATTTTGACTTTACCTTGGCAGATTCAACTAAAGGTGTAGTAGAATGTGTAAATTATGCCTTGGAAAAGCTAAGATTCTCCAAAGTCGCGAATGAGGAGATTTATAGAACAATTGGTCTCACTCTTGAACATACTTTCATAAAACTAGTAGGAAATGATTATCTTAATAGAGTTGAGACCTTCAAAAAGTTGTTCATTAAAAGAGCAGATGAAGTAATGGCAGATTTAACTATATTGTTTGATGAGGCACCCTATGTTATCAAGAAATTATACGAGAGGAGTATTAAATTAGGTATCGTGTCCACGAAATTCAGGTATAGAATAGAAAATATTTTAAAAAGAGAAAATCTCTTAAATTTCTTTGATGTAATTGTCGGAGGGGAAGATGTTTCAACTCACAAACCAGATCCCTCTGGATTAAAATTGAGTGTGAAAAAGTTGGATTTGAATTCTTCAGAAATTGTCTATATTGGAGACAGTATAACTGATGCACAAACAGCTAATAATGCGGAAATTCCTTTTATAGCTGTACTTTCAGGAGTTACTTCTAAAAAAGAATTCAATGAAGTTAAAGTAGATAAATTCATTACTAATATCTCTGAATTGCCTAAAGTTTTGTTTACAAAATAAGAAATAGAAGTAGGATATGTTTCACAGGAATATATTTATTCTTGTCTATAAACAGGAACAATTTTTGAAGTAAATTCTTCAAGTGAATAAGAAAATTCTTCTTCACTCGCAATTTTACCTAATTCTAGCATAATTTGTCTAGCCAAAAGCCAAAAAGCTAACCCCAATGCTTTTTTACCACGGTTATTTGCAGGAATTGCGAGATCTATGCCATTAAGAATATCATCAGTATCAAAAAGAGCAACTACAGGAATCCTTGCTAATTTTGCTTCTCTTAAAATAACTTTATCAGCATGAGGATCTACAATTACCACCACACTCGCATCTTTTATATACGTTTCTATAAGCGGGTTAGTTAAACTTCCAGGTATAAATCGTGCGGTCACTGCTTTACACCCTAAAACTTTGCAGAATTTTTTAACTGGTTCTTTCCCATATCTCCTTACCGAAGTGACTATCACTCGGTCACTTCCTTCTTCTATATATTTACTTAAGAACTTAGCAGCAATCTTTAATCTCTCATCTGTTTTAGTTAAATCAATAACATATAATCCATAGTTCGTCTGCCTGTAAATAAACCTCCTAGCATCACCTGTTAATAATTTAGTGCCAATATGAATACCACAGCTTAAATAAAGTTGTTTTCTTTCCTCGTCTTTATCGATTAGTTCCTCTCTTAATTCCAATCCTGCTTCGATGTCTTCAGTATCCAATAACTCTAATTCTTCCTCAAGGTCTAAATCTTCTTCGAAATCCACTTCTAAGTCTTCTTCAAAATCTTCTAAAATATCCTCTATTTTTTCATTTCCTTCTTCAGTTTTTTTCTTTTTCCTAGCCAATATAGAACCCTTATTTATTTTATGCTAAAATCTATTTTTTGATTTGAAAATATTCTTCTTCAAAAATTATGAATATTTGATTTAATACATCATAACTTTAATATTTTTTTGAGTGGAACTTTCTAATCAGTTCCAAACTTAGGAATTAATATAACAAAAATGATTTTAATTATTATTCAATTACTAATAATAAGATATGAAATTAAAGATAGGCTTATTTAAATCATGGCTTCCTACCGTTTGATTTTTGGAATTGTTATAGGCGTTATATTAAGCTTTTTAACTGTGTTCTTCTTTAATATGGAGACTATATTTGATCAAATCAAGAATTATGTTGACAATGATGTACTCAAAGCCATAGCATTATTGATAGGAGCCAATTTTAAATTTGATATCATCGCCTTTTTCTCAGGAACATTAAGTGTACCCGGATTTTTCACAGCTCAACTTTTAGCATGGCTTTTTATAGGATATATTAGTGGTACTGTATCAAAAGGTTTACGCAGAGGGATAATAGCAGGTTTATTAGTCGTTGTTATTGATGTATTATTATGGATTATATTCAGCATAGTTTCTGGTGAGGATCTAATGGCTTTATTTCAAGGAACACAATTATCTGAAACTTTAGGAGGGATTATGAGTGCAATTTTGGGTGCATTTGTAGGAGGTTTACTTGGAGGTTTAATTAGCGGTCCATACGAAGAATATTACTAAAATTAAAAAATCATATTGTTAGGGAAAAAAATTTTATTTTATCTTCTTTATTTTTGACTTGGTTTTTGATAATCCCATGAATTGTGATTTTCTCTTCTTAATTTTAATTTCAGTAATTAATATTGATGGGACAACAATTCCTATAGCAAGAATCAAGCTTATACTTAATGCAAGCACATTCTCTGCATTACGGTTATTCAAACCATCGTCTCTATTATAACTTGGAATATCGTTAGATACCCGTGGTCCCTCGTATGTCGCTGTAGAATCATAGAATATTCCATCGTGGCACTCTAGTGAGTATGTATACGCTTCTTCGGAAGGTGTAAGTAGAGTTAAAAACTGATAAACACAGCCATCTGTATAGTTACTATCATTTGGATTCTGTTTTTCCATGGAGTAGGATCTTCCATTAATTATAATCCTAACGAAAGCTGGAGCATTGTTATCTTCATCTTGGTATATTACGGTAAATTTGAAGATTGTATTTTGGTTACCTGTCAATGGAAAGATTGTATCTGAAATCAGAATAGGAGCAAACTCATTTCTTCTAATATTCAATCTAAATTCATCCGACCAGTTACCCTCAAATAGATTGAATGTAGGCTTTACACGCCAGTAATATATATCTGTAGGAAGATTCAAATCGAGTAGAATCTCAGTTGTGTTAGGTGTTTCAAGGATGTTAATATATTCAAATAAAATCGTGCCAAAATTAACTTGGTTTGAAATTTGAAGAGTATAATTTAAGTTACCAAATGAAGCCTCTAAACTTATCCATGAAAAATTTATCCAGCCAGCAGGTAATAAGGCATTATAAGTAGGTTCTAATAAGAGAATTGGAGAGTGGTTATAAAGAGGATTTACAATAGGTCCACTTATCCAACCTGTTGAATTTGTAAATTTTCCATCAGAACAATTTACTTGAAATGAGTAAAAGCCAAAATCGAGAGAAGTATTGTAATAAAAAAGAATTCCATCTAATGCATAATTGTCAGATGGATCGAATTGAATCATTGAAAAAACTGTACCATCTATTGTAATATTTACAGAGTTCGGTAAATTGTTATCTTCATCAAAAAACCAAATCGTAAATTGAAATGTAGTAGTGAATCCACCTATTTCTGGAGAAACTTGAGGATATAGCAGTTGAGGGGCATAATAATTAGCAGGGTTTACTTCTAGATTGGTGAAAACCAGAGAAGCATTCGAATATTTCCCATCACTACAGTTAAATGAGTAAGTATAATTCTGAGAAGAGAAAGGGAGTGTTGTAAGATATTGAAAAAGGCATCCATCTGTATAATCGATATCAAGTGAATCAACCATATCCATAGCATAAGAGCTTCCATTAATATTTACATATAAAAAAGAGGGAGTATTATTATCCTGATCAAAATAAAACACAGTAAAATTGAATAACGTAAACTGATCTCCTATGGTTGGTGTTACAGTACCAAACTTAAGAGTTGGCTCAAAATAGTTAGCAATCAAATTAAATGTAAATGATCCTGACCAATTTCCTATATAAGATTCAAATATAGGACGCACTCGCCAATAATAAATGCCTATTGGGAAGATTAGATTGATTGAGGTGGCTGTGATACCCGGTAGTTCTACTATATCTTTTTGTTCAAATAAAATTTCCGAAAAATCAGAGACATTCGAAATTTGGATCGTATAATTTACTGTCCCAAATGGTGCTTCTATACTTGACCATTGGAAATCTACCCAATCTGTAAATAGAGAATCTATATTAAGAGGATTTAAGAGGATGATCTCATAATCAAAATAGAAGGGATTCACTTCAGGTCCATCTATCCAGTCGGTTGAGTTATTAAATTGACCATCAGAACAGTTAAATTGAAATTGATGATCTCCAAAATTGAGAGAGGTGTTATAAAAGTAGAGGATGCCATCTGTAGAATTTACATCGAAGGTATCGTATTTAGACATTAAATAAATATTTTGGTCAATTGAGATATTAATTACATCTGGTTGATTATTATCTTCATCGAAATACCAAACACTAAAATTAAATATCGTATCATAACCCCCAATATCTGGTGAAACATCAGGAAATAGAAGTTGTGGTTCAAATAAGTTGGTTTTGAATACTTTTAAATTATTAAATAATGGCGTTGAGTTAGAATACATCCCATCGCTACAATTAAACCAATATGTATAATTAAAACTTGATGGATTAAGGTATGTATTGTATTGAAAAATACACCCATCGGTGTAATTCATATCGAAGGGATTTTGCTTAATCATCGCATATTTACTATCATTTATAATAACATCAACGAAATCAGGAGGATTATCATCTATATCTGTATAATTCACTTCAAAAGTGAATATAGTTTTTTGATCTCCAACTTGAGGTGAAACAAATCCATCTGATAAAAATGGTTCATACGTGTTTGTTCCAAGTTTTACTGTAAAATATCGTAATTCAGACTGATATTGATTTCCTAGAGTATCATTTCCAAATACCTGAAATGTATGTACCCCATCACTAGGCATTTTAAAAGTTGTATTACCTAAAATATTTTTAGTAGGGTCTCCATCAAAGGAATATCCAACCCAATCTAAAGTCACTTTAGTATTAAATCCTAGTAATAATCCCTCATTTAGATTATCTCCTATATTGTAATTATCTTCCCAGTTAAATCCAAACGCATCCCAATACGTTGATCCTCTATAATGAGAGTTTATTGAAGTTAAATAAATTTCATCGAGTGTTGTCATGGAATTTTCAAAGTTTTTATCAGTTATTGAAGCAAGTAAGCTATTATTGGCATGATATACATACCACGAATAATTATTCTCCAGGCAATCAAAATCAATCCTATGGCGATACCAAATCTCATCTTCACAATCAGCGAATTCAACCCAGTTTGATCCATCATAATACTCTATATCTGCTCTATCCCCTGAAACCCATCCTCCTTCCAGCATTTTAAGTTGAGCACGAAACGCGATAGTATTATCTGATTTCCTAAAATGAATTTGATGATATCTATTGGTAGATCCCACATCTCCCGCACCTCTCATCTTTAACCAAAATTCAATCGTCCCTGATGACTGTGGATTGTCAATATTATGAACACCTGTCGTCTTGCCACCCGCTTGAGAATCAAAGATCTCTAGTACTTTGTTATGATCGTCAATAGGACCATCTCGCACATACATTCTGAGAAAACTACCCATATTCCCGGTCCATTCATCAAGAAATGAAGTAGAAACCCCATAAGCCCCGTTAGGATCACTTTCAAATCCGTATGTAGCGGGATAATATCCACTCATCGATTCTGTGTAGGTTCTATTTTCTGGATTTATTATTTTTATATGATCAACTCCATTTGAACCTAACTCCTCGCTACATATAATATCATCAATGTATCCAGTAATTCCTTGATGTGCACTTGTAATTCTAACATGTGTAATTTCTGTTGGATCATGAGTTATCGAGGTTTCCCCCATATATACATTATTTAAGTATGCCTTCACAGACCATCCCGTTATATTTACCACCATTTTTAAGTTATACCAGGTAAAAGCTGTGAAATTTCCCATATAAATATAAGGAGAAGTGCTTGCTAAATAAATAGTACCATCATTCCTCAACAGTAGAGAAGCATAATTCCTCCCCCAAGTATCAGCAGTTGGATTCGCAAATGATAGTTTTATATTAGAATTATCTTTCCCTCCCTCTACTACTCCTGTAGGAGTAGCACTCATTAAATTTGCTTCTAATATTAAAATATTTGAAGTATATTGTATCTGCCGATCAGCTACTGCTGACCAAGAGGGAGACCCTGTTAATGTAAATGATTGTGTTCCACTTGAGGCTTGAACATCTGTAACTTTTTGATAGCTATCTCCAGCTCCATTATATGTAAGAGTATACCCAGTTGGAAAAGTATTAACAGGATAAGATTCAAAATCATCTTGAAAAATAAGATTTATTCCATTATATTTCGGTATCATTACTTCTGAAGAGCCTTCTATTCTATCGGCTTCATTAAATGTTATGAATAAAAATGCATTTTGAACAAATATAGAGGATAAGATAATAAAAAGAATTGCTAAATTTCTAACCATCTTGAGATACCAAGATTTTCTTTTATTCATTTTCAATATTTTAAATCATCTCGATGATAAATTTGATTCTTCAATTTTTAATAGGTTCTGAGCAAAAAACACAAAATTTCCAACCTGGCTTAAGATCAGATCCACATCTAGAACATTTTTTGGTTTCCAATTTGATATCTTTGACAATTGGCTCTTTAACTTCTTTTTCGAAGCGTTTTTCTTCAGTAGAAGGTTTAATAAAGTCATTTGTTGTATAACTGTCCAGATTATCTTTTTTTGTAGGGTGTTGCTTATCTTTTTTGGAAGTATTTAAATTTGGTGTTTCCACAATAGTTTCATTTTCTTTAGTTTCCCTAATTTTTTTAGAGTTAATCTTGTTTACATATTGCGCATATTCCCTATTAGTAAAAGTAAATCGAATGAATTCTTGATTTGGTATAACTTTCATTTGCATAAATTTGCTCAATCTAATTTTTGACTTAGAGATTGCCCGATATTTGAGAAACGGAAATGTAATTAAAATTGTAAAAACGGCTAAACTAAGAAGGAAAGTATATGTTAAATAATAAATTGAAATCCCAAGAATTATACCTATTAACCCACATAACAACACCATCATTATACTCTTTCCAGTCTTCACATTCATCTTAGAGTTACACTCATCACAGAGTGGTAATTTAAATTTGTAATCTTTTTTATAATCCTTGGTATAAGTATAAGAACTGTATTCAGATTTTTCAATATAACTATCAGTTTCCTCACCACATACTATACACTTTTTGGGGAAATAAAATTCTTCAATATTCTGGAATTCAACAACATGTTCATTAGAGAGCTTATTCATAAATTCTTTAACACCTTCCCACAATTTACACAATATACGTTTGTTTTTTGATTTATCTTACCACACCATATACATTTCTTAGATTCTATTAAATCGCTGTTAGAAGGAGAATCACCAGATCTAGAATTTGTTGAACTAAAACCTTGATTAAGAAAATCCAAAACGATTCTTTTAATTTGGCTATTTACAGGTTCTGGAACCCCCAATATCAAAGAATTTAACATGTATTCAAAAGCTTCTTTGAATCTACCCTGATTTGCAAAGTTAAAAGCCATATTTGCAATCATTAAGGCT
>JBHLNR010000197.1:0-6451 GCA_048941385.1 Promethearchaeota archaeon | reverse complement strand
TATAAATCCATCTGAGATTGATAAACTTTTTCACATAATTGGAGTAATAAATCTGGATTCTTTCTCATATCTCTATACGCCTGTACACCCCTCAATTCTTGAACAACAGACCAAATTCCGAGAGCACAACTCGGTGGAAATCTAGTTTTTTCTCTTGTAAAATTAATAGCAGAAAGGCAATTATCCCATACTGAGATCTTACTGTGATCTGGGATCTCTAGTTTTTCTATATCTTCCTTAGTTTTATAGATAGCACCCTGTTCAGCCATAAATACCCTATAATCAGCCCATTTAATTACATCTTCTTTATTATTAGCTTCTGCAAAGGCTAAGGCTTCAGCAGGTCCGGCGTAAGCAGTAGGTATGGAGAGAGTGTCAGCTTTTAAAAACTCATAAGTCTGAATAGTAGCATTTCCATATGCTTTAGGTGAAAAAATGAGTTCTCGAAAAGTTTTTCCTGAAATACGACAGATAATTTCTTCACATGCTAGAGGAAAATACGGTACACGATCCATATTTGGGGATCCCGACATGGTTGCCCAAATTCTCCTTACTGATGCTTCCCAATTATGGGGCAATTTAATCACCCTCCATCAGTTCTTTAATTGTTTTTACACCTTCCCATCCATCTTTAGCCCAAGCATTCGCACCGATATATTGACAGGATTCTTCAGAAAGTATGCCCCCACCCACCACTATTTTAGCCTTAATTCCCCCCTTTCTAAGCATAACAACGGTTTCTGTCATTTTAGAAATCGTCATAGTTAATAATCCACTTATTCCAATAATATCTGGATTTATATTTATTGCCTCTTTGACAAATTTTTCGGGGGGAACATCCACTCCTAAATCTATTACCTCAAATCCTTGACCCTGTAATAGAGCTACAACAAGACGTTTACCTATATCGTGAATGTCTCCTTCAGGTGTACCAATTAGCACCTTTCCAGCTGACTTATGCTTTTCCTCTGTCAGTATTGGTTTAATAACATCCATACATTCATTCATGGCATCTGCTGCGAGGAGCATATCACCTAGAAAATATTCATCTTCTTCATATTTTCTGCCTACTTCTTCAGCTCCATGAATTATTGCTTTATTTAGTATTTGTTTAGGATCAATATTTGCATCAATAGCTTTATGAATAAAATCTAACGCTCCTTCAGAATTCCCTTTAACGATTCTATTTCGCAACTCTAATAAAATCTCATCGTGATTCAAAATATCTCTTCTCGCTAATGATAATTATAGAAGAATATAGCACTTTTATTTAATAATATTCTTATTAAGGCAAAATTTTCATAAGAAGTTTATAAAAGATGAAATAAAAAAAAAGAACTTATTCCTTTTGTATTTTTATATAATAGTTTTCTCCTTCAATACTGAACTCCAAAAGTTTATCACTATGTTTTTCAATATATCGTTTAATATTTTCTCCCGCTTCAGCAAAATCACCAGTAACTTCAAGGATGTCTCCACTTTTCATTTCAAGTAGCTTTCTCTTAGTTCTTGCTACGGGCATCGGACATACCATTCCAGAACAATCTATTTTTTGCGAATTTGTCATGATACTTATCATCTCTTTTTAACTAAAAAGAATATTATCAGCTTCTTCACACATTTCGACTAAACCATTCATTGTCGTTTTTTCAATTCCCTTTATTAATTCATCCTCACTCATACCTCTTGCCTTCATACACACACCACATGCTTTCACATTTGCTCCTTCAGAAAGAACATCTTTCATCCATTTTCCTATATTATCATAAGTAGCAGGATCCTGGTTCTTCTTTCCTACAAAAATTCCGTCTTCTACTAAAAAAATGTTTATCTTATGATCCTCTAATAAAGCAGTAT
Source organism: Promethearchaeota archaeon (assembly GCA_048941385.1). GTDB lineage: Archaea > Asgardarchaeota > Lokiarchaeia > Sigyniarchaeales > SOKP01 > Loki-b32. The sequence goes on along the minus strand of JBHLNR010000197.1, from coordinate 4,594 downwards.
AGGCAAATCTTAGCATCGTATACGGACGTTCAGCAGTATAAGGACCATTCCCTATTATAATTGTAAATGTTTTTTCCTTTTCAGTCATATTAAACTTCATCTAATGTGCTTTATATTAGTTAAATCTTTGAACTGCAATTACAAAAAAACTCCAAAGATTTATTAATTTTTTCGTAGGGGTTTATTAAAAAAATCGATAAATAAAAATAGATTTATTACCTAATAATAAATTAATATTAGATGTTTTATAGGCGATCTAGAACTTGAATATTGAATATTTAAGGAACTATATTAAATTAACCCAATATAAAAGTTTCTCTAAGTTAGCAAAGGAACTCGAAATCTCTCAAAGCACTTTATCCCATCAAATATCCCAAATAGAGAAGGAATTTGGTGGAGTAGTACTAATTGATAGAACTACAAAAAAATTTGAGCTAACTAGAGCAGGGACTCTTTTGAAGGAGCATGCTGAACAAATAATAGATTTATATGATGGGTGTAAACTAGAAATTTCTAAATTTCGCGATGATATGTTAGAAGATATTATTATTTCAGCTTCTACAATTCCAGGTTCTCATGTTTTACCGAAATATATAGCTAACTTTCGAACTAAAAATCAAAAAGTAAACTTCAAAATAATCATAAACAATTCTAAAAAATCTCTAGAAAATTTAAAGGGTGGGATGGTAAATTTCGCGGGTATTGGAAGTTTTATGGGTTATAACAAGGATGATTTTGATTATATTAAAATTGGAGAAGATGAATTAAAAATCATATGCTCTCCTAATCATGAGTTATTAAAAGATGGTAAATTAGTAAGTTTTAGTGTGCTTAAAGGTTTTCCCTTTGTTTCACGAGAAAAAGGCTCAGGAACAAGAGATACACTTGAACAGAATTTCCCAGAATATAAAAAATTAAATATTGAGCTTGAATTTAATGATAATGATTCAATTATTTCAACGGTTAGTGAATCCAATTATCTTAGTATAATGAGTGAAATTATGGCTAATAAAGCAGAATCAGCTGGATTGGTTAAAATATTAAAAATAAAGGACCATCCCTTTATAACAAAAAGATCACTATACTTTGTTAAATTAAAAGGAAAGGAATTAAGCAGATTAAAACAGAAATTTTGGGATGAACTAAAAACTCAAATTTAAACAAAATAAAAAAAAAAGAATTACATCTTATTTTATCAAAACTCCTGTTTGATCAAAATTTAAAAATGCGCTTATTTTCTCTTTTAGAGGGTATATTCCTTCTTTAAGAAGAGTATATAGGAATATTATAATAAACACAATTGAACCTAATCCGGGAACAAAACCACTTAAATAATCAATAAATGATGATGAAGGATCAATAGACAACAGCATCCAAACCATAGAAACTCCCGCAATCAAAATAGAAATGAATGATATTATAACAGCAGCTTTTTTGCTAAGATTGAAATGAATTGGTCCTAACTCAACTCTGAAAAATTTAGGTTGTACTATTATTGAAAGCACTGTATGACTAATTATTTTCTCTTCAAATTCGATATACACATTCAAAAATCTTCTTTCACTTTCTTTCTTTTTCCTTTTCTCTTTTTTTGATTTTGTGGGCATTATAGAAAAAATCATGACTGGTGGATTAACCGCATCTTTTTTAACTTCTACTTTACCAAATATTGGATGAACTTCAAATCCTTCTCCTTCAATTCTGAGATCTAATACCGGGGGTTCTTTTTTAGTGGTAACAATTTTAACTGTTGTTTTATAGACAGTTTTTCCTTCTTCATCAACTATTTTTAATTCTTGATGGGAAAAGTAAACATAAAATAAGTAACTCCGTTGTTCCATCATAACAGAATAATACTGAAGACCCATATTAATCTCATATACTGTTGGTTGAGGTTCTTCAGGAACAATTAAAGAAGGCTTTTCGTCTGCAGGAATAGGTGCCGGAGCCCCTCGATATGAGTCAGGAGCAGGAGGAGCGGATGCTGCAGGTTTACGTGCAGGTGCTGCAGGTCCACCGGGAGGTGTGGGTGGTGGTAATGGGCTTATTTTCTTTTTTGCTTTTACTTCTTCTCGCTCCCTTTTGGCTTCTTCCTCAAACATATCATCAAATACTAGTTCTTCTTCCTCCATATACTTTCTTACACCATAATCAGCATCTTCTGCAACTGAAGAAAGTATTTCTGCTTTTTCTTCAAATGGTTCTGCTTCTTCTTCCATTTCATAAAGTTCATAATCATCTCGTTTCAATGATTTTCGTTTATCTTGAGCTTTTTCCTTTTTCTTCTCAATTTTTTCTCTTTTTGAAATCTTCAAACGCTTTAATTTTTCAGTTTCAGAAATCTTTACTCCTGTTACAAAGTCAATGAAGTATATACTACTTCGTTCTAAATGAATTTCACCTAAAGATGCATAAAGGTCGTCTAAAATCTTGCTGATCTTCACTGATTTCTTATAAATTCCTACAAACATGAAATCTAATACTTCTATTGAGAGAACACTAGTTTTTTTATCATAAGAGACTTTATTAGTCGGAATCTCAATACTCGATACGTTTTTTAACATTTCCAATTCCTAACTTACCTTTTTTCTTATTCTAGTGAAATAAATATTAATTTTTTTTATTTAACAAATTATTTCTAATAAGTCTTTATATTAAAGTTATTAATAATAAATTTATCTGTTTGCTGATAATGATTAATAGGAACTATACTCGATTACCATAAAAAGCTTAAGGAGATGATGAGGGGACTAAATCTCTAAAATACGATTTGATTGACATTAGTTTATCTTTTATATCCCTAATTTTTTCTATTGAGCTCTCTGATCCTATAATTTTTAGAATTGCTTCCTCGATTATAGTCTCTTCTTTATTAGCTTTGGGATTTTGATATATTTGCTGTTCATAATTCTCCTCCCATGGTTTTAATTTCGGGATTGATTCAATTTCTCTTAAATTCCAATTGATTTCCTTTTTAAAATCATCATTGATAGGCTTTAAATTGAACTTGTCCCATTTTTGAATAACCCATGGGGCATATTCATGCAACTTATCATAATCATATTCAAGATCATCTCGCCATTCAAACTGATGATACCAATTTGCTATTGCTATGAAATTTTCCTTCTCGGATTTCTCAAAAGGGAAGAACTTCCATGAAGCTTGGTTTATAGCCTCGCTTTTAAAGGAATTACCTTCCCCATACTGGAAGAAAAAACCGATTTTTTCTTGAAGTTTCTTTTCATTTGGATTTAACTTTACATAAACTTCAATCGGAGAAATATCAATTTTGCTTTTTAAAACCTGTTCTTGATAGAGTTTATAAATTACATTCTTAGCTTTATTTGGATGGCTTCTACCTGAAAAAACTACATAATACATAAAGCAATAATAATCAGATTCATCTTCTGTTTTTCCCCTATATATTTCAAGCCAGCATTCCAATGGCTTAATATAAACGTTCGTCTTAATGTAATTTATTAAGAGAAGGATTGACCCTATGGTTGCAATTGATCCTATTATAATAAATAATATTAAGTTGAAATAAATTGAAGCTAAGAAATATGTAATAGATATGTATATAAGTAAACCTCCAGTTATGAAAAAAAAAGCTATTAGAGAGTTATATGCTTCAGGTTCTTTATCCTTCTTGGAATAAAGGAGTGTTGGAGCGTTAGTAATTAAAAGATCATTATTATATATATTTAAAAATTGCTGAAAGTTAATTTTTCTCCAATCAGAATTAGACATATGTACTTCTAATGTTATTTTTTTTATTTAAATTTGATCTCATCTTGACTTTCTTCAGTGTCATATGAAACATAAAACCTAAAGATGATTAAAAATTTTTAAAATCATTATACTAGCTCTTGAAAATTAAAGAAAAATACGAGAATTCTGAAATGGACTTGGATATCATTAAAGCAATTAATACACTATTTAATCCCCGCAATGTAGCAATCTATAGAGCAAGTGAGAAATTAGATTATTTTTTAATTGGACTTAAAGAACAAAATTTTAACCCAGAAAAGGTATATCTGATTAATTCTTCAAAAGATTCATTATTTGGATTTAAATGTTTCAAATCGATCGCTGATATCCCTGAAAAAACAATCGATTTATTGATTTTAGCAGTTGCAAGGGATAAAATAAATGAAAGTTTAAAACAGTTAATCAATCAAAAGAAAATCAAAACAATTCATATTTTCACAGCAGGAATGGGAGAATCTGATGACTTAGGAAAAGAAATTGAAAAAGAAATTATGCAGATATTACAGAATAATGGCATCCGTGCTATTGGGCCTAATTGTATGGGGGTTTATTCTCCGAATGGCAATTTAGCATATGAACCATTACTCCCAACTGAGCCTGGAAATATCTCATTTGTATTTCAATCAGGTGATTTACATTCTCAAACAATTAGAATTGGGGCGAGAAGATATAATCTACGATATTCGAAAGGAGCCAGTGTTGGTAATTGTGTAGATTTACAGATTTCGGACTTCCTCGAATATTATAATCAAGATGAGGATACTGAGATTATTGGAGTATATTTTGAGGGTTTCTCTAAACTTCATCCTCATGAAGGAAGAAA
>JBHLNR010000196.1:0-6497 GCA_048941385.1 Promethearchaeota archaeon | reverse complement strand
AGAACTAAATATGAGCTTAGAGGAGGGTATAAAAATTAAATTATTTATTAAACAAGAAACATTTGAAGGAATTTTCACTTCCCATTTTTCAGGAGTTCCCATTGATTCGTTACTTTTCCTTGTGGGCTCTACAGGATTTCTTGAAATTTCAATTAATCAGGGAAATGCGTCCAAAAAATTAGGTTTCAAATCAGGGGAGATTATAACTCTTGAAATATAAGAGGAGAAATTTGATATGAAAGATGAAATATTGGCTTGTATCGAGGATGAAAATATAAAATATTTACACTCTGGCCATATTTCTAAATATGTATTTCCGATGGAAAGAAAAGAAGCGCATGAGAAAAAATTAAGTCATTTAATTACTCGGTTTTTTATAGTATCAATTTCACCAAAAGGAGAAGCTAATTATTTAGTTCAAAAAAGAAGCATAAAAAAAGGGTCCTATCCGGGGTATTTCACAGATTCGGCTTCAGGGCACGTCCAATGGACGAAAAATTTAAACCTTATGAGTATTAGAAATGATGCCTTGAGAGAATTAGAGGAAGAATTTGGAATTCCCTCAAACGCGATCAAAAAAATAAGATTTTATGAATTATGTGATGAAGAGGATACTAAAACAAAAGAAATAGCCTATGTATTTTTTGGCTTGGTAGATTATGGAATATCTTTAAATCCCGATCCTGAAGAGTTAGATGTTGATCAAAGTAAATTCTATAATAAATCTGAATTGGATAATTTATTACAAAATGAGAAATCAGTTGACCATAGTAGAAACATCTGGAGATATATCCTCAATGCTGATATTAATTCGCTCTTTAAAAAAAAGCTAGAATTGAAGGATTCTTCTAGGAATGGGATTGCCCTATTCATAGGTAGATTTCAACCTCTACATCATGGACATATTTATGTGCTCAAGTATGTTTTAAAATCATATAATAAAATAAAAATTGGGATAGGTAGCTCTCAATTATCCAATACTCCTAATGATCCGTTCACTAACATAGAAAGAAAAGAATTTCTAAACGCGGCTTTGAAGAAAAGAGACATATCCTCTAATAGATATCATATTTATAACATACCTGATATTTTTAACGCAAAGAAATGGGTCGATCATGTTGTTAGTATCGTAGGGGAATTCAATACGATTTTTTCAAATAGCGATTGGATAAGAGAACTTTTTCAGAATAAGGGTTATAATGTAGGAAGTAAAATAGGAATCTTCAAAAAAAAATATAATGGCCATAATATCAGGCAGTTAATCATAAAAAATGATAATTCTTGGAAACCATTAGTACCAAAGGAAGTCGCTGAATTAATAGTCAAATTTGATGGAATTAATCGGATAAAATCCCTCTTAAGTACAGCTGATAGTGTATGATGAAAAAAGAATTCTTAGAAATTGATGGATCTTTTGGAGAAGGTGGTGGTGCTATACTTAGACTATCTGCGGGATTATCTTTTCTATTTAATCGTTCTATTAAAATTGATAATATCCGGGCTAATCGCCCAAAATCAGGGTTGAGAACTCAACATCTACTTGGTTTAAGAACAATTACAGAATTAACAAGAAGCCAATTGAGTGATTGTAAGATCGGAACTGAGCAGCTTACGTTTATTCCTAATTCTAATAAAGAAATTAAGAATAATATTCATATAAATATCAACACAGCTGCCAGTATTGGATTGTTGCTACAACCAATTCAAATAGCAAGCTTAGGTTTTAAAAAGTTAGAGAAAATTAAACTCTCTCTAAGTGGTGGTGGCACATTTGGTAAATGGGCACCAAGTCTTAATTATCTTCAGGAAGTTACTTATAAGATTTACAATAAAACTGGAATTAACATTGATATTGATATTGAAAAACATGGTTTCTACCCCAAAGGGGGTGCCCAAGTTACATGCAATATAGGTCCCTCGAATAAAACCTTAAGTCCAATACATCTTACGGAATTAGGCAATGTTGATTTAATCCAAGGAGAAATTGTCATAACTAAACAGCTTATACGAAACAGAGACAATATTGGGACTAGAATCAGAAAATCCATCAAACAACAAATAAAAAAAAATTTAATAGTTGAAACAGATATTAAATATACCGGGGTGGATTCAATAAGTCCAGGAGTGGGTCTTTCTTTGTGGGCTCATTCAGATACAGGAGCAATAATTTCTACCGGGACAATATTAGGAGAAACAAAAATAAGATCGGAAGATTTAGGAAAAATAGCGGCAAATGAAATGATCAAATATATTAAAAATGATATCCCTGTTGATAATTATTTAAGTGATCAACTAATTCCAATAATGGGTTATGTAAAAGAAACTTCAAAAATTAAAGTCCACCAAATTACAAGTCACACTCACACTAATCTGGAATTGGTTAAATTATTTACTAAACGTAATTACAATCTAATTAAAGGAAATAATAATTTTATAATAGAATTCCCTTAAGAAATTGGATTATCGTTTTAATAAAAAATTGAAAGAAATTTTTATAAGATTAATTTATTATATGTTTAATATAAAAAATTTAGAATGTCATAAAAATAATGTCTCAAACGGTAGCAGCATTCCAACGTTGCCCTAGATGCGGAAATGAGAATACTGCTGATAGTTTTGCATGCAATTTCTGTGGTTTTCGACTAAAAATTGAGAAAATTGAAACTATAGGTTTTTTTAGAAGATATGAAGCAGAATGGATAAATCCATATCCGTGGTATTTAAAAATTTTGTATCTTTTTGTTAACGTACCAAAAGCTTTTTGGGACATTAATCATAAAAGAAGTAAAGCTCCAGGCTGGTTAATTTTATTGTTTTCTTCATTATTATATGGACTTATGGGTTTGGCTTTTTTTTCTCACTTCAATCTTGCTGGTATCGACACCTACTCTTTACAACGTTTTATATATAATCTTAGTTTTTTTGCAACTTTTTTTATTTTTGGATTCATTTCTCAGTTGATTTTGTTTGGTGTTTTAATTTGGCTATTTACTAAAGGAGCAAATGCGGCAGTTGGATTTACCCAGAGATTAGAAACACGCTTTGGAAGTTTAGGAGAAACTCAGGAGAAATATAAAGAAGCAGAAATTAGCCCCTTCAGTATTTATAAAGGCGGTACTATGTTACAATTAGAAGGGTCATATAAATTTAGAATGATGTTATGTGCTTTTACCCCATTCTTACTTATCAATGCTATAAAAATTCTTATTGTGCTTATTGGATTCCCCAATGTAACTGCCTCCACGACTCCAATAAGTACTGATCCTTTAGAATATGATTTTGCAATTTTTGACCAAATGTTTAATTCTGGAACGTGGGCTGTTTTGGATGTTTTAGATGCAGTAACAATTGCGATATGGGTACCTATCTTAATGACAATATCTATTAGGGAATTAAGTAATTCTTCTACTACTCGTGTATTAATTCCAACAATTATTATTGGTGTCGTTATTGCTGTTTTATTTTACTTTTTACGCCCAAATCTATTAGGCTAATAGCCTTAACCATAACTTCAGAATTTAAAATTACTTAAGATAAAATTAAGATGGTAGAAGAAAATAAATTGAATATTGAATCTGAACTATTCGCTTTGATTAATACAATCCTAAATGCATATAGCAAATTCAAAGAAGGTGTTCTTAAACAAAGTTTCTTCCAGAAGAAAGTTCGAAATACAATTAACGATTTAGTTAAATTTAATATTTATCTAGATGAGAATAAAATTAAACTCTCTGAACTCCTTGAAAAAATGAATTTTAATGAGCAATACTACAGCGCTATTGAAATTATAAATAAGCTTTCTGCATTAGAATTCTCAGGTAGCTTCAATGAAGAACAACCAAATGATGAATCTCAAGGTTCTAGAACTATGACTTCAACTGTATTAGCACTACCAAGTATTACATTAGAAATTACATCAGCTTTTATTACATTAATGGATATACTGAAATTGAAAGGTTTTCATGAAATTGAACTTGTTGATAAATTATTTAATGATTTATATCGCAGCTTGGATAGATTTCCTGGTATGGATGATCTTAAAGAAAGGGTTAAAGACATTCATAAACGAGCGTTAAGTAAATATCAGGTTATAGAAAATGTTAATCATTTTGTTGAGGAAATTGTAGATGAAATCTATAAATCCTTTAAGGAATTCCAAAATAAATTGAATCTAAAAGCCTAATTAAAACAATAAAATTAATATTGTTTCTTTGCTTTAAAATTATATTAGCTTAATACAATCACTAAAATCAAAGTTATAAGGTAATCAACATTCCACGTCCAGGATTAAGATCTAAAGCTCAAGCAAGGAAAATGATAAGAACTCCCGGTAATGAAAATGTAACCCATTATTGGAGAAAAAAACCTACAAGAGCACAATGTGCCATTTGTAAAAAACCACTTCAGTCCATTCCACGATTACGTCCCTCTGATATGCGAAAAACGAATAAAACCGCTAGAAAAGCAAATAGAATGGAAAGTGGGAGGTATTGTTCAAAATGCCTTCAAAACTTAATTAAAAAGGAAGTTTGGAATCAGTAATCTGTTCTTCATTTAACCTTATTCCTTCATTTAAATACGATAACTTAATTAATTAATTTGAAATATACTCATTTTATATTCTTATTATAAATAAGAATTCTTCTTACAAATGATAGTAACAATATCAGGGCTACATGGAACTGGCAAAAGTACTATTGGAAAGTTAGTAGCTAAAAGATTAGGAATCAAATATTACAGTACAGGACAGGCCTTTAGAGATCTCGCAAAAGAAATGAATCTATCTCTCGAAGAATTTACTACGTATGTAGAAAAAAATCCTGAAATTGATAAAAGATTAGATGATAAAATAAATGAAATCGCTCAAAAAGGAAATATTATTATTGACAGTCAATTAAGCGCTTTTATTCTAAAATCAATAGCAGATTTAAAAATATTATTAACTTGCCCATTAGAAATACGAGTTCAACGAATGACTGAGAGAGACAAAACTAATTACAATAAAAAGTTAAATGAAACGCATATTAGAGAAGAATCAGAACTAAAGCGGTTCAAAAACCTCTATAATTTTGATCTAAATGATTCAGAAGCATATAATTTGATTATAGATACAAGCAACTTGAACATTGAAGAAGTTGTTGATATCATTCTAAATGAGATCAAGAAAAGAAATTTGAACTAATTATTTTAAAAATCAAAAACAATTTATTCTTGTTTAAATTTACAATCTTACTAAATAATGGAATTATTTACTGGTCTAGTAAATACCAGTAATAAAATGAATAGTTTGGTGACAAATTATATGAGCGTTTATGATATAGGAAGACTCTGTGTCAAGACTATGGGAAGAGAAGCGGGTCATTATTGCATTATTGTTGATGTCGTTGATAAAAATTATTTGTTAATTGATGGGTTAAAAGTTAAAAGAAGGCGAGTTAATTATAAACACATAGAACCTTTAGCAGATACTATCGAAATCAAGAAAGGAGCTAAACATGAGGATGTTGAAGCTGCCATCAAAAAAGCTAAATTAGAAAAAAAAATGAATGAAACCGTGACCATTCCTGTAAAATAAGTATCTTTTTTACAATATCTTTTTTTTATTTTACACCTTATTTTTATCTCTAATTCATTCTATCATTTCCTACTATCTATGATAAAATATTAAAATTTTAGAATGTTATATTGAAAATATTGTAAACAAAATTAGACTAGTTTTTTGCAGACATTGCCTAGCCCGGTACGGCGCTGGCTTGGAGCGGAAATATTCCCAGAAAGCCAGTGTGTGAATGCACTCGAGGGTTCGAATCCCTCTGTCTGCGTTTCTTTCTTTTCCATATACGTAATAAAGAAAAAATTAGCTTTAAAAAAATCATTCATCAAAAATTATGATTTTGAGTCTAAACTCCTTTAAAATCAAACTATACATCGGGAAATTCTAAGGCTTTAGATTTAGAAGCTCCCATCATTTGTCCCATTCCCCCTGACGCTTGAGTTTGAAGTTTAAGGAGTCTTTGAATTAGTGTATTAATTCCCAACGAACACAAGAAATACCATGCTGTAAAATTTATCCAAACTGGCCCTGCGCTTATAAAATTTCCTATAAGAGGTATATCATTCGCATGCATGGGACTAAGAGCTACATGTGCCCCTCTAAAGATCATATTTAATAAACCAAATATTATAATCATCGGAAGAAAAGTTATGCACGTAGGTTTCAAACGCTGAAGTGACATCTTCTGTTGAGTTTGTTTCAACATCTGGTCCTTTCGCTCCCACCTTTTACGCTGTTTTCTGTAACGTTCTGGATCAACTTCTGCTAATTCAATTATTTTTGCCTTTTCTTCTTCATGTCCTTTAATTTGCTTTTGCTTACGTGCAACTTCTTCTGTGTCAACTAACCATTTTGTTAAACCCGCACTAATTAATGCTGTTGTTGTAGCTAATAAAAACACAAAAAGCATTGAACCTGGTGGAGTAGATATCCATTCTTCAAA
>JBHLNR010000195.1:0-6551 GCA_048941385.1 Promethearchaeota archaeon | reverse complement strand
GAATGATATTTCAGGGATTATTTAATATTTTAGAATTATACTTAAACAACATTGATTTTTTTTATAATAATATAGACAATTATTTCAAAACTAAGATCATAAATCATTTTGGTAATAAAGTAATACAAAAAGAAAATTTAGAAACTTTTCACAATAAATTTTGTTTATTTATTAAAAATCATTTTATTGAATTAGGTTTTAAACAAATTGAAATTGAGAATAAATTTTCGGATCCATATTTGGAATTAAAGGAAGAAGAAAAAGATTTTATAACTTCGGTTGTAGATCTGTATGAAACCAAAACTGCCCCCTTAATATATGAGATCTTTTTAGAAAAAATAATCACTTATCTGGTTGAAGCAGGAACAGCGCCTCTCATGTTAAAATTCAAAGATGAGGGATTTCTTTCAATTGAATTCATAATAGAATTAAGAAATTTAAAAACTCTATTTGAAAGAACTCCAGAAAAAATAGAAAATTTAAGAAAATATATTCACGTTCAAGAGAAAGTAATTAGCAAATTGATAGAAAGTAAGAAGGAAATTGAAAGTCTGGAGGATTTAGAAGAACCTCAGTATAAGCTTCAGCTAATATATTTAATTTATAGAATTATTGATTTCTTCCATCTCCAAAAAATGTTCGATTTTTCTCATATAACATCATATATAGAAGAAAATATTGATGAATGGCTAACAGATGTTCCTTTAGTTTCTCTAAAAAACCCTGATATTTACTTTTGTGGAATTTATTTAGCTAAATCCATGAAGATTAAGATTGACAAACAAAAAATTAAGAATTTTTTGTTAGAATTACTTGATGAGGCACAAGACAGATATGAATCTCCAATTCTCGAAGCTACAGATGGTGCATACTACTTTTTCAAATCAACTATATTAATGAACCTATGGTTAAATAATGAACAAGTAAACAAACTCTTGAAATCCGAACCTAGATTTTTCGAACCAAACTATTTGCAAAACCTTGAAACTTCACAATTGGTAGTAATTTTAAAAATTTATAGACAATTTGGAGTTAGTGATATGGAGAGTGAAATTAAAGCCATCTTAGATGAAATTGAAACACGTATCAATGCTCAAGGAATACGACAGTATCGGGATGGATTTATTACTTCTGAAGCTACTTATTATGTTCTTTTTATAAATTATATGCGAAATGCTCTCGAAAAGCTAACAGATTATAATTTATTGAATACTATAGTACAAAGAATTTATAGAAATTTAGAACTACTTGATATATCTGTAGATACAAGTTATGATTTGATCAGTGAATTATTTTACTCAATTGAAGGTTTAAAATTATTTAATTGTATAGAGACTAAAGAAATGATACTTCATCTAGCAAAATATTTGTTCCCAGACGAAGTTGCTAAAAAAATATTAACTAGTGATGAAATCGCACGAGGAAGTACTCGTTTTCGACATTTTAAAGTTAATAGAATTACGGGAGAAACAGTATATTAATTCCTTTTGATAAAACCTAATACATAATCCTGAGAATTGTATAAATTGTACCGCTTGCGTTAAATGATGTCTAGCTCATTGTCTTGAAATAAAATAAGATTTAACTAGCTAATCTAATTCATAGGTTCTTTTATTTGAAAATTTGACCACTAATTTTATCGATCTCCTTTGCTTTTTCCTTTTTAAGTTCAGTTAATCTTTGTTTCAAAGCTTTTTTTTTGTTACGAGTCAATATTTTAATTTCTCTTTTAAATAATTTCAAAATATTATGTAATTCTCCAATTCTTTCCTTTAGTTCTCTTTTCTCTTTCTTAACTTCCCCTAAATCACGGTAGTCTTGTTCATATTTAGAATAGATCTTATTAAGAACGGAATCAAAATCTATTGAAATTTCTTTTTGAACTTCAGCTTCTTTTTCCTTATATTTTTTTTCAATTTCATCTATAGTTGTCATATAATATAATTTTTTGATAAAAACAATAAAAAGATATCGACTAGAAATTTCAATTTTTAATGTGTGCTGATTTTAATTTCATGAGGAATAAAATGATTCTATCTAATTTTTTCTTTAAATAACGAAATTATTTTAATTCAAAAAAAATATCATTGATAGAGAAGAATTCTTATTTGATCAGCTATGTCATGAATTCGATCTGCCAGTTGTTCAAGTAAAACGATGCTATCTCTAATTCTGAGAAGTTTTCTCACTTCCAAATCCTCACTTGAATACAAATACTCGAGAAATTGACGATATATCGTATCGATTTCATTTTCAATTTCATGAATAGAAGTTGTGTTTTCAAATACAATCTGGATTTTTTGATCCCGAAGGCTTTTTATCGTTGATTTTAAAACATCAGCCATATTGATTATTTTATTGATTAACTTTTCATATCTTTTCTTTATTTCTTCAGCTAAAACGCCTTCAAGAATTATTTTTGGAATCATATCAACAAACTCAAGAGGGTAATTAATAACGTTATCCATTCTTAAGATTAAGGCAACGTAGTCTCCCAATCCTTGTGCTCCTGCTTCAGCATAATTTTGGATTAATCGAATTTTTATACCATCCGCATCTTCTTCACGCAATTGCATTTTTCCTTTTTTCTTTTCTAAAGTGTCTTTATTTGCCTCATAATCTTTTGCCCAGCTTGAATAATAAACCCCCATATCCGAAATAACTGAATAAATAATTCTCGAATGTTCAATTAACATTGAAATGATTTCTTCTTTAATCTTGTTCATAAGAATTCCTTAAAATTATTTTTTTACTGATATAAATATTAATAATTAGGTTATTAAAAATTTAGTATTTGCAGAATATAAATTAGAAAGATGTTTATAGGTGTTTCAATCGTTATAATTATATTTACTTTTTGAAGGATAATTGATTTTAGGAACTAAATATAATTATTATCAAATAATTAAAATTATATATTTATGGTGGTAAGATATGGAATATAAAGACTTAATTATTGAGAAGCGGGATGATCATATTGCTATTGTTACTTTAAATCGTCCCGAAAAATTAAATACTCTTACGACAAATTTAATGACAGAAATTGAACAACTAACTGAATACTTTCAAAAAGATACAGATACTCGTGTTGTAATTTTTACAGGTGCGGGAAAATATTTTTGTGGTGGAAGAGATTTGAGAGAGCAAGGAGGACCCCCAACTTTGCTTGGACAACAAAGGGCTATGCAGATCGGTCCAAGAATGACACGCAAATTATACATGATGGACCAAATTACAATTGCTGCTATTAATGGAGGGGCATTTGGGGGAGGATGCTGTATAACTTCTGCTCTCGATTTTCGTATTGGAGATGAGAACTGTATGGCAGGATTTCCAGAAAGTCGTTTAGGGATGAGTTTAAGTTGGACAATTCTCCCAATAATAGTACATTTAATAGGTTCTACGTTTGCAAAAGAAATGACGATATTAGGAAGGAATAATGATGCCCAAACTCTTTTAAAATGGGGCTATTTAAGTGAAATTGTACCAAGAGAAGATTTATTACCGCGAGCAATTGAAATAGCTAAGGAATATGCTGCTATGCCACCTATACCTGCCCAAATGATAAAAAAATCAATTAACCATATTACTGGGGCTTTAGATCAAGCAATAATGCACATGGATATGGATCAATTAATGTTTTCTCTTCAAACAGATGATTTGAAAGAAGGCGTTGCTGCATTTTTTGGAAAAAGGGATGGAAAATTTAAAGGAAACTAAATAAGTGGGTAGAGTTCAATTAATTTAAAATGAAATCTAGCATTAACTTTTTAAAATTTCTCTCTATTTATTTCAACAAAAGGAATTATAATACTGAAATAATACTTCAATTTAGGAATTAAAAGACTTAAATTTTAATTTAATTACGATTTTGGCGTAGAGATTTGGTAAAAATTCGTGAAAAGTTAAGGAATTGGAAACAATACTCAAGAATGTCTGATTTGGGAATAATAGCGAGACGGAAATTCTTTAACAATGCATTTGACGGTGCTTTAACTTGTGCTGGTATAGTAAGTGGTATTTTTATTATTTTTTTAAATAATCCAGATCAATTAACTCCTCAAAATGTTATTGTCACCGGTTTCGCTACAGCTTTAGCTATTGGTATAAGTGGGTTATGGGGTGCCTTTCTTTCCGAAGAAGCTGAAAGAAAAAAAAAAATTACTGATATGAAAAAAGATATGGCTATCAGTGAAGAAGATGATGAGATAAACACGGTTTTTTCCGAGGAAATAATAGACAATAACAAGACTAAAAAAAATAAAAAAAAAAAGACAATAATACAAAAAGCCGAGGATTTTGCTACGATTGTAGCTTCCCTAGTTGATGGGGGGGCACCAGTATTAGGATCTTCACTACCTTTAGTTCCATTTTTTTTTGGTTTAAAATTAAGTATATTGCATTTTATTGCTTCATATCTCATTCTCATTATATTACTAGTATATTTAGGTAATTTTTTAGGAAAAATTTCAGGAGGGGGACGGATAAGATATGCTTTGCATCTTGTTACAGCTGGAATTGTTACTCTCTTGATTTCAATACTACTTGGGATCTAAAAGCTCAAAAATGAATTAAAAGAATTTAAAAAATAATGTTTAAAAAAGTAAAAACGTATTCGAAAATAACAAAACTCTGGGCTATTGCAAGACGTTATTTTGTGAATAATTTTTATGATGGGATGTTAACGGTTTTGGGTATTCTTTTGGGCTTTTTTACACTGATCTTAAAGGAAGGAGAAGCTTCAGTCGCTAGTCATCTTGTTATTCTAACCGGATTGGGTTCTTCTATATCTATGTTCATTTCGGGGATAACCGGATCTTATCTTTCAGAGAGAGCGGAACAAAAGAAATTAAAAGAAGATTTAAAAAAAGCGATGGTAATTTTTGAAGAATCTGAAACAGAATTAGATGAGAGTGTCACCGAAATCGAAAAGGCTATGTTAATACATATCAACAATAAAATTCAAACAAATCAGGAACTAAATGTGAAAAAGAAAAAAAAAAAGAAAACACTTCAAGAAAAAGCTGAAAGTTTCGCTATTCTTATGGTTTCAATAGTGAATGGGTTATCACCATTCTTAGGAGGGCTTGTGCCATTAATTCCTTTTTTTTATGCTACATCAGCCAATCTTTCAATATTTTTGATATCATTTAGTATAATTCTAACTTGTATAATTCTATTAGGTATCTTTTTAGGAGTCGTTTCCAAAGAATCTATACTTAAAAATATAATTCAAATGATATTTGCTTTTACATTAACACTGCTGATCTCTATATTTTTACTAAGCTAAATTAATCACAAATTTTATTTTCTGCTTTTCATTTACCCATATAATGCATTTTATTGGTTTAGATATTGGTTCACTTGCTACAAAAATTGTATTAGTGAACGAGGGTAAATTGGTTGATTTTCGAGTTGAAAGGTCTACATTCGATTTTAAGCGAGTAGGTAACAGTCTTTTTAACGAAATCCTTGAAAAAAGTGGCCTGAGTAAAAGTGATGTTTTTATTATGTCAACTGGTTATGGGCGTAATACTATCGATATCGCGGATGATCGAATCACTGAAATTACAGCACATGCTCGTGGGGTGCAATACTTTTTTCCAGATGCACATTCAGTTATCGATATTGGGGGTCAAGATTCTAAAGCAATTCTTATCTCCAAAAAAACTGGTAATGTTATGGATTTCCAGATGAATGATAAATGCGCAGCTGGAACTGGAAGGTTCTTAGAAGTTATGGCTCATGCACTTGAAGTTCCAATCGAAGAAATTGGAGAACTCGCATTGAATTCAAATAAACCATCAGCAATTAGTTCTACATGTACTGTTTTTGCTGAAAGTGAAGTAATTTCCTTATTTGCTCGTGGTACAGCAAAATATGATATAGCCGCAGGAATCCATAAATCTATTGCTAGAAGAGTTGCTGGTATGGCTAAGCGCATAGGAGTAGCCCCTTTGCTAGTTTTTTGTGGAGGTGTAGCTAAAAATGTAGCTGTAAAAAAGTTTCTAGAAGAAGAATTGGGATTCGAAATTGTAATCCCAAATCATCCTCAACTTACTGGAGCAATAGGAGCAGCATTAATTGCTCAAGAACATAATGGTGGCTGAAAATTATTTAATTTAATTTTTATATCAATAAATTTTATGAACAAATAACTCTTTTTTAATCAATAATCTAATATATTTACATTCAGAAAAATGGAGAATCTCGAGTTTTTAACAGAATACTATATGCTCCTAAAAGAGAAAAAGGATGAGGGAAAAGAAGTTATAGCATTCATATCTCATGATAATATACCTGAGGAGTTAATTGATGCTGCTGGTTTCATACCTTTAAGAATGATTTTTGCAGGGAACGATGAATTAATGGATGCAAGTCATGATTTTCTACCACCCTCAACTTGTTCGTTTGCTCAATCTTGTATTGGGGCTTTTTCCATAAAACCAAGTACCCTCAAGTTTTTAGATTTAATTGATTATTTTATTATCTCAAATCATTGTGTTTCAGATATCTGTGCCTCAGAAATAATTTCAAAATATTACAACATT
>JBHLNR010000194.1:0-6583 GCA_048941385.1 Promethearchaeota archaeon | reverse complement strand
CTAAATACCATAAAAATACCGTTGGCACCATTAATATAATATGGAAATAATTTTTTGAACTGTTCTCGGCCCCCAAAGTCCCATATACTAATCCTAACAAAGGTTTCATCCCCACTGACAATAATGGGAAGGTCATATGTATAGAACTCAATTCCTAAGGTTTCTTTTGTATCTACTTCAAAAGTGTTAAAGCATAAGCGTTTGGCAATACAAGTCTTTCCTACTCGTTCTTGACCTAAAATAACGATTTTAAAAATATAGATTGGTTTATTTTCTTTATTTACACTAAAGATTGGTGTATTTTGTGCCGTCATAAATAAAATATTAACCCCAATAATAAAAAAAAATATAAAGACTTATAATTTAAAGTAAAAGTTGAGATATAAATTGTGAACATTATTTAAATATAAAACTGATTTTGATACTGAAGTGTTAGTGTAAATTTTAGCTTTTTCACAATGAGTCGTTAAACTCATAAGATCTTAATTCGATTTTTCCTCCTTTATAAATTTCTACAAAAGTGGATTCTGTATGTTGCCATGAGCCATCGTTTACAATTTTTATTGGATGATTATTTACCGTTCCATTATACGCTTGTTTACGGTGGGAATGGCCGTATATTAGATGATTGATCCTTGAAAGGTTATATCTATCATCCTCTAAGAATCTCTTTATCTCACCAAAATAATAATCAGGTTTACTAGCGTGCTCCCATTTTTTCATTACACGCATGTTAGCCTTAATTAGGTTAAATTCTAAATAATTTAACTCTGAAAAGATAGCTTGTTGAGATTCTAAGGATACATTTTTTAGGTTAGCTAAATCTTCAATCATCATTTCACGTGTAATAGGTTTAATTTTTCTGCCATTCTTAATTATTTCATTCCAAAAATAATCATAAGTCTCTTTAATTTCAAATTTCTTGTTAGAAATTAAAGATTTCCATATCTGTCCTACAAAAAAACGATAGACATCTCCATCAAATTGATAACCATGGGTCATAAGACATCTGTAATCCTCATCTAGTTCAAGTCCATCAATTTTTATTTTTTTAATAGGATCATCCTCAATTTGATCTCTCGTGTCATATAGTAACAATAGATCTTCATTGTTCACCTTTTTCATTAATAAATATTGGCAGTAAAGATCATTATCAAACAATTCTTTAAAATCACTTCTTTGAAACCGTTGTAAATATTTTTCCTTTCGACGGTTAAATTTTTCATCATAGTCTCCAATAACAGATATTTCATGATTTCCAAGTACAAAAATTAAATTCATTTTCGTTTTAATTTCTATTAATAGTTCTAATATTTCTCGAATTTTCTCCCTTTTTAAAAGAGTATTAGGAAGATCTGTACATAAATCAATGAAATCTCCTAATATTAAGAGGGCTTTTAAATCCTCTCCAAACACACCCTTATAGATTTTTCTTAAAAATTGAAGAAATTGATCTTTTTCACTATCCAATGACCCTAAATGAATATCAGAAACAACCAAAATTATAGGACTAATTTCAGTCATCTATTAATGTTCTCCATAAAAATTCATATCATTGATTCCATGCTTTATCCGCATTCTTCCTGATAGCACTAACAATTGTAGGCCATGTTTCGGCGGGTAAACTGTGCCCCATACCATCAATAATCAACAACTCTGCTCCTGGGATGGATTCGGCTGTATCTTTTCCTCCTGTGACTGGGACGAGAGGATCATCACTCCCATGAATGACAATAGTTGGGGCTTCTATTGATGCTAATCTTGGTTTACGGTTTCCATGAGCCATTGTGGCCATCATCTGGCGTACAGTTCCCTGAGGATAAAAACTTCTATCAAATACTCTTCCCATCAAATCACGCCCAAAATTTTCATCATATGGGAATCCTTTTCCATAAGTGGTTTTAGCGATTTTCACTCTATAATCGATGTAAGCTTCCCGTTCTGTAGGCGCACGAGCAATAAGCATGTTTGAAACTTCTGGATTAGGACGTGGAAGATCAGGATTTCCAGTTGATCCCATGATTGGTGCTAAGCTAAGTACGCGATCAGGATGCCTGTATCCTATAGTTTGTGTTATGGCTGCACCCATAGATGCACCGCATATATGTGCTTTTTCTATCCCTAAGGCATCTAATAATCCTACAGCATCATCTGCCATATTGTCAGTAGTATAATCATACGTGATTTTTTCTCCTTTTTGAACAGCTTCTCTTGCCTCTCTGAATTTCGGAATTCCCAAGTAGTCTAATTTTGTCGATAAGCCAACATCTCTATTATCAAACCTGATTACAAAAAAACCCTTTTCGACGAGCATTTCACAAAATTCTTCCGGCCATTGAATCATCTGTGCACCCAATCCCATAATTAAAAGTAAAGGTTCTGAGGTACTATCTCCAAACGTATCATATTCCAGTTCTATATTATTTGCTTTAACCTTTGGCATATTTAATATCACCTAATTGTATATTTTTGTATTAAATGCTTAGTAATTAATAAATTTATTATTTTTTCCATTGTTAGGATAACAGTAAAATTGATTATCTATGACTTTATTTTTACGAAAAGAAAGAAAAAGAATTAGAATTTTGTACCTAACCTCCCTTCCAATCCCCTAAAAGCTTCCTAGTGGTAACTAGCTGTCCCAAATGATAGGATGCATGCTGTAGAAACACAAGAAGAATTCTAAAATATGTTGCCTCTGGTGGTGCCCCAATTTCAATCCGATCCATTAGATTAATATTTTTAATCTTCACTGCCACCCTCTCGAGATTCATATTGAATTTTTCTATTAGATCCAAGAAATTATTATCATCACTGAAATCATCTTCGGTGGGCCAATTTTTGTTTTGTGGTGAAAACCAATTAACAAATTCTCCATCAAGATTCTTTAATAGGATATCCTGCCAAATTACCGTATGATGCAGTAAATCCCAACATGAATGATCCAGGTTCTTTGGTTTTTTTCTTGCAATAGCGGGAGTTAATCCCTCAACTGCTTTTTTTGGGTGTAGGTGAGTCAATTCACCAACAATACCACTTGATATGTCTTTTATTAGTTGCTTTTCCATAATAACACCTTTACACCTTAATTTTAGAGTTAATAAAAATTTTTTGCAATGATAACAAAGTTCATTTAAAAAATAAATGATATAGTTAATTTGATCTAATATGTCAGTAAGTGATGTTGGAAGTTTAGAACAAAAATTTGTTAAAGCTGCAAAAATCATAACCAGAGCAAAAGAAAGTACAGAAATTCCAGAAGAAACAGTAGGAATAATTAGAATCGCCGTTGGAAAAGATAATGTTGATTTTATAAGAGCATTTGAGGAAAAAAGCTCTTTAACCATGGAAGAGTTGAAGGAAAGCTTAAAAAACATTGGTATTGAATTAAGCGATGAAGAAATTTTAGCTAAAGTTGATGCTCTTGCTAAAAATGGTGTAATGATGGATCAACCGGCGAGTAATGGTGTAATGATTTACCGAATCCTTCCTTTTGGCAGAATATTTGATTACATTTTTATGAGAGATATTGATATAGAGGATGAGGACATAAAAGAAATCGCGAGATTACAGCATATTCGACACGAGAAAAGGAGAGAAGACGTTCAAAAAAATTATGATACTTATAAGGCTTCAATTGATAAAGCAATTCCTTTTGGTAGAACTATGATAAGTAGTACCATTAATCAATCAACTGGCGAGGATATTCAAATTCTTATTGATGAATCAATAGATTCACCTCAAGATCTGATATTACCGACTCAAACAGTTCAAGAACTTGTAGAAAAATATGATGAAATAGCTGTAGGCAATTGTTATTGTCGAAACCATACAAAAGTGCTTGGAAACCCATGTAAACAAACGAATATCAAAGAAAGTTGCTTTACTTTTGGTAAAAGTGCAAAACATACAGTAAAACATGGTTTTGCAAGGATGATCTCAAAAGAAGAAGCATTAGACCTTTTAGAACAGATACGTGATGATGGATTAGTGCATAAAGCTATGCATCTAAGAGGGAATCCGGAACTTCGTGAGGATGCAATCTGCAATTGTTGTAGTGATTGTTGTCCCTCAGGTGGTGGATTTTTATTGGCTCCATCTGCTACTTATAGTAATTATTTAGCACAGATAGATCCGGAATTGTGCGTTGGTTGTGGTACATGTGTAGAAAAATGTAATCAATTGATAATTGAGCTCAATGATGATAATATCGCAGAAAGGGATGAGGAAAGGTGCATAGGATGCGGTGTGTGTGCATATTTATGTCCAGAGAATGCCATTTCGATGGTTAAAACACCATTAAGAATTGTCCGAATAATGCCTCCTCGTCGAAAATAAATAACATTTCTGCCTAAATTAAGGAGCAAATATCTCTGATGAATTAAATGTAAATGTATTAATAGAATTAGAAAGATAAATTCTATATTACATAAAAAGAATTAATTCAGTATGAAAAAGTAAAGAAGAAGTCAAATAATTATGAAAGAATTTAAAGATAAAGTGGCAGTTATTACTGGTGCGGCAAGCGGAATTGGCCTTGGTATTGCCAGAAGAGCTGTCAAAGAAGGTATGAAAGTGGTATTAGCAGACATTGAAAAGGATTCCCTAAATCAAAAGGAAGAAGAATTAAAATCAACCGGAGCAGAGGTGATATCTGTGGTAACAGATGTTTCAAAATTAGAAAATGTTAAAATCTTAGCCGATATAACAGTCGAAACATTTGGAGAAGTCCATTTATTATGCAATAATGCAGGGGTTGCCGCTCCCGGAGTTTTATGGGAGTGTATCACATCTGATTGGAAATGGGTTATAGGAGTAAATTTATGGGGTGTAATTAATGGGATTCAGACTTTTATTCCTATAATGCTTAAGCAAGATAATGAATGTCATATTGTTAATACATCATCTATGGCGGGTTTATTACATGGAGACGGTACTAACGGGATTTATTCTGTTACTAAGCAAGCAGTAGTAGCACTTTCTGAGAGTTTAAGGATGGGTTTTGCGAATCCTCTCTTTAAAGCAAAAATAGGTGTTTCGGTTCTTTGCCCGGGAATTGTAAACACTAGAATTACAGATAGCGAGAGAAATCGCCCAGCAGAATTCTGTGGTCCAGATTATATACCTTGTTTTGAAAGAATTATAAAAAATCATCCTGAAGCTGAAGAGCTTATTAGAGAAGCACCAAAAATATGGGAAAAAGGAACATCACCGGATGAATCAGGGGACATTGTATTTGAGGCCATCAAGAAGGACATATTTTATATTTTCACTGAAATCGGATTAGCATGGGAGGATGGTATGAAGAATCGATTTGATGGGATTTGGAAGGATTATAATCAAATTAAACAGATAATAGAGGAATTAATAACCAAAAATTCCTCTTAAACCAGAAGTAATAATTGAATTCAAAATTCTGTAAATTTAAGAAGAAATCTACAGTCAAATTATGATATTAATGAAAGATATGGATCTTTTTAAATTCCTTATTTCTGAATCGGAACATCCATTTTCAGGATGGGATTTTTCATATATAGGAGATAGAGTTGTAAATTCTCCTTTAACATGGAGTTATACAAGTATAATTCTACCATTAGTGAGGAGTGCTGATTCACTACTAGATATGGGAACCGGAGGCGGTGAATTCTTAGCTTCGCTTATACCTCTACCAAAGTATACTTCCGCGACGGAATTGTATGAGCCTAATGTACCAATTGCTAAGAAAACATTAGAACCGTTAGGTGTGAAAGTGTTTCACTTTAAAGACAAAGATAATCTCCCATTTAATAATGAAGAGTTTGACTTAGTAATTAATCGTCACGAATATTATCCTGAAAAAGAGGTGTATAGAATTTTAAAACCTAATGGTGTTTTTATAACTCAACAAGTTGGTGATAAAAATGATTCTAAACTTCGATTAGCCTTAACTGGAAGTGAAAAATCTGAAAATGGTACAGAATGGAATTTAGAATATGCTAAAAAAAGATTAATAGAAGCTGGATTTGAAATTCTAGATGATCAAGAGATTATTAATTCAACAAGAATATTTGACATTGGAGCTATAGTATATTATCTTAAAGCTGTTCCTTGGGAGCTACCTGGATTTACTGTAGAGAAATATTACAATAAGTTACTTGAAATTCACGAACACATTAATAAAAATGGTTTCCTACAGTTAGATGAGAATAATCATAGATTCATGATTAAAGCAAGAAAACTTTAAGCATATTAAGTTAAAAAGCATAAGAGGATATTATACTTAATGACAGAATTAAAATTGAAGTGTTACTCCTGTGGTTATGAACGCATTATTGACGAGAAGGAGTTTATAGAAGATTTACAATATTGTACCCATTGTAACTCAAATAATATAGAGATTTTAGAGATCTCATCATCTAAGGATTCTTCCTCAGTAAGATTAATTGATCCTGATGAATGGGAACAAATTGTAAAGCGCAGGATGGTTATAATTGGAGTAATTGGTATAATATTTTTGCTGATTGGGATGCCTTCCCTTCTGATATTAGGAAGATTTATACCTCTTCCTCTCTCCATTACATTTATAGTAGTTGGAGTTATACTC